>JBGUEF010000058.1:0-14088 GCA_041821485.1 Deltaproteobacteria bacterium | reverse complement strand
GGCGGCGATCGCCTTCACGTTCGCCTTCGAGATCGTAGAGCTACTCCAGGCGGGATCCTTCTCGGGTATACCCGACCAGGCCCGCAGCCACCGAGCTGAGCTAGGCAGCTCGATGTTGTACTTCAGTTTCGTTTGCATCACGACGATGGGCTACGGCGACATCGTGCCGGTTTCCGACATTGCCCGACCGCTAGCGGTCCTCGAAGGCGTCTTCGGGCAGCTCTACCTCGCCGTCATGATCGCCAGACTGGTCGGCCTGCACATCGCCAGCAGCCACAAGCAAGAAGACTAGGGCTTACGCGGGAGCGGGCGCGTCCTTCTTGGCCTTGAAGAAGATCGCGTAGAGCACCGGCACGACCACCATCGTGAGCACGGTGGCAACCGCCAGGCCACCGACGATCGTGACTGCCATGGCAATGTAAAACGCATCGGTGAACAGCGGAATCATCCCTAGGATGGTCGTCGCCGCAGCCATCGCCACGGGGCGCAATCGACTCGAACCACTGTCGAGAATCGCGTCATACGTCGACTTTCCTCCGCCGATCTGCAAGTCGATTTCATCGACGAGCACGATGGCGTTCTTGATCAGCATCCCCGACAAGCTGAGGAAGCCCAGCAATGCCATGAAACCAAAAGGCTGGTTGGTGAGCAGCAGCCCGGCGGTCACGCCGATGATCGCCAACGGCACAGTGAGCCATATGACCAATGGCTGACGAATCGCGTTAAACAGCGCAATGACGATCAGCACCATGATGCCCACGAAGATCGGGATTGGCGCGGCCAACGCCGTCTGCGCATCGACGGTGCTCTCGTACTCGCCGCCCCATTCGACATAGTAACCCGGCGGGAAAGGAAGACCCTCGATTAGAGGCCGTAGTCGGTCGAGAAGCTCAGGGGCCGAGCCATGGTCTGGATCGGTCACGACGGTAAGCGTGCGTTTGCGCTGGCGCCGCTCGACGACCTCGTCCGCCCAGGTCGTGTCGAGACCCGTCACCACGTTGGCAAGCGGAATGTAACCCTGCGCGACCGGGCTCCACATCGGGATCTGTCGCAAGCTGTCGACGGTCAGCCGCTCGGGCGGGGGCGCTCGGAACAGCACGGGGATCACCTCATCTTGCTCTCGGTACACGCCGGTCGGCTTGCCCTCAAACCCCGCTTGCATCGCCTCTGCAACCATCCGAGTGGTGATGCCGTGAGCATCTGCCTGCTCTTCTGAAAGTCGCGGACGAACCACCTTGACTCGTTCGAACCATCGGCTGCGGCAACCCTTGGAGTCGTAGGTCGCTTTGCAAATCGCCAACGCCTGTTGCTCGAGGTCGCGGAGCACGTTGGCGTCTGGGCCGACGAGCCGAGCCTCGATCTTACCGGGCTTGCTGGGTCCCAGGTCGAAGGTCCGGCCAAACGCGATCGCATCAGGAGCCGTCTCGCGAACGTACTTTTCGGCCCTCTCGATATCGCGGGCGAGGGTGTTGTAGTCCTCGATGTCTACGAGAAACTGGGCGAACCCGCTGTGGCTCTTCTCTGGCGTAAACGTCAAGATGAAACGAAGCGGCCCCTGACCGATCGCAGACGCGACATGCGTGACGCCTTCGAGCTCGGCGAGACCTTGCTCCAAGACCGCCACCCGCTTTTCCGTCTCGTCGATGTCCGTGCCGAGCGGCCAGAACACATCCACGCGGAACTTGGGCGTGGTGGAAGCGGGAAAGAACGTCCTGCCGGCGAACCCGAACCCGTAAAGCGAAACCGCAAAGACGGCCACAACGACCGCGACCGTGACCCAACGAAATCGAATGCAAACGGCGAGGAGCCCCTTGTATCCTCTGTAGAACGCGTTGTCGTAGGGGTCCTTTGCTTCTTTTCCCTGGCTCGGCTTGGGAGGCTTGAGGAACCAAATCCCGAGTAACGGCGTGATCGTCATCGCTGTCACCCAGCTGAGAGAAAGCGAAATGCCGATCACGGTGAAGAGCGATCGGCAGAACTCCCCGGTGCTGTCAGGCGATAGGCCGATCGCGGCAAAGGCGATGATAGCGACCGCCGTCGCGCCGAGCAGTGGCGTCGATGTCTGGCCGGTGACCTCACGCGCTGCATCCTCGGCATCCATGCCGCCATTGATCCGCACTAACATTCCATCGATGATGACGATCGCGTTATCGACAAGCATGCCAAGCGCAATGATCAGTGCGCCGAGCGAGATGCGCTCGAGTGCAACCCCCGCGGGCCCCATGAAAATGAACGTTCCGCAAATCGTCAGCACGAGCACGAAGCCGATGATCAAGCCGCTTCGAAGCCCCATGAAGAGCAACAGAACCACGATCACGATGCCAATGGCCTCGAGCAGATTGATGAGGAACGCATCGATCGCCGTCGTGACCATGTCGGACTGCATGTAGATGATGCCGAACTCCATGCCGAGAGGCGTTTGCGCCTCGAGCTCCGCCAGCCGGGTCTTGATCCCCTCTCCCATGGTGACGACGTTTCCGCCCTTTTCGGTCGACACCCCGATCCCGATAGCCCGGTGGCCGTCAAAGTGGAGCTTGTTCGTTGCGGGATCCTGATAACCACGCTTGATTTCGGCAATGTCACGCAAGCGGACCTGCGACTGGTCGCCCTTACTGATGAGGATGTCCCCGAGCTCCTGTGCCGAATGGATCAGGGAATCGGGCTGGAGCGTGATGTACTCGGTGCCTACGTTGACGCGACCTGCATTGACGACGATGCCCTCGGCGACGAGCTGCTTGCCGATATCATCGCTCGAAATTCCAATTTGAGATACGCGTTCCCGGTCGAACTCGACGTAGACGACTTCGGGCAAGACCCCAAAGAGCTCGACCTTCGCGACGTCTTTCACGAGAACCAGCTCGCGGCGAAGGAGCTTGGCGAAGTCGTAAAGCTCGCGATAGCTGTACTCGTCTCCGTGGAGCGCCAAGAACACGCCGAACACGTCGGCGTAGTCGTCATTGACCAACGAGGGGCCTGCGCCCGGGGGCAGGTTCGACTGCGCGTCACCCACCTTGCGGCGGAGCTCATCCCAAACCTGAGGTAGCGCCTCGCTGGGCACGGTCGACCTCATCTCTACCGTGATCGTCGACAGTCCAGGGACGTTGCGCGATTCGATCCTCTTGATCTTGCCGAGCTTCTGGATGGCGAGCTCGAGCTCGTCGCTCACTTCTTCTTCGACTTCATACGCCGTCGCGCCAGGATACTGCGTGATGACGAGCGCTTCCTTGATGGTGAACTCGGGATCTTCGAGGCGCGGCAAGCCGTTGAACGATTTCATCCCCGCATACACCGTCACCAGGGTGAGGACGAGGATGAGCGTTCTGTTGCGCAGCGAAAAGTCGGTGAGATTCATTGCCGGGTCTCGTCCGATTTCTCCATCTCGGTCACGACACGCCCCTCGGTCAGCAAGTGCACGCCAGTCATGGCGATGGCCTCACCGCTTTCGAGACCTTCGGTGACGACGATGCGATCTCCTCCGGTGATCTTACCGACCGTGACTGGCCGCTTCGACACCTTCATCGCCTCCTCGTCGACCAGCCAGACGAACGGCTCGTCTTGGGAATCAGCGACTACGGCTTGAGCAGGCACCAGGAAATCATCCGGCGCCGTGGTCAGGAGGCCGGTGAGGACCAGCTTTGCGGTCATCCCAGAGAGCACGCCAACCCCCTTGGGATTCTCCATGGTGAACGTCGCTCGAAACGTGCGGGTGTTCGGGTCTGCGGCGGTGGCAAGCTCCGAGAGCTTGACCGGGAACTGCCGCCCAGGAACGGAGGACAGCTCGACCATCGGCTTGGCCTCTGCGTTCCACCGCGCGAGGTCGAAATCTGCACTGCTGCGAGCCTTATCGCCGGCCAAATCCCGCTCTGGCACGTCGACAACCACCTCCATCATGGACTCATCCTGCAGGAGCAGCACAGGCTCACGCGCGGCAACGTTCCGGAAATCGGTAACGAGCTTGCGCGCGATGACGCCATCGAAAGTCGCCCGTAGCTTCGTGTCTTCCAACGCCTTCTGCTTGATGCGCAGCTCCGCCCGGCTCACGTCGCGTGACCGAGTCGCCACGTCGAGGTCCCGCTGCGTGCCAGAGCCGGATGCAAACAGCTTGCTCTCACGTCGGTACTCCGCGTCCGCGAGTCGAAGGCGCGCGCGCGCCGCCTCTGCCTCAGCCTGATAGTCGCGCGGATCGACTCGCGAGAGGATCTGGCCCTTCCTGACTTGCTGACCTTCTTCAACGTTCCAATCGACAATCAGGCCGTCCACGTCGAAAGCGAGCTCGACGACCTTCTTGGACTTGATGCGTCCTGGGTAGTCCGGCCGCGTGCTCCCGAGCTGGCCCGAGAGTCGGTAGATCTTGATCGGCCTCGGCGGCGGCTCGACTGCGACAATTTCTTCCTTCTTACAGGAGCTGAGTATCGCTAGCGAGAGCAGCAACGGCACCAATAGGAGGCCAGGGGCAAGGATTCTTAGGGGCATAGAGAACTCTGTCTTCAAGGCTTTTCTCGGGTTCCGTCGTGGAGCCGGCAGCATAGGAAGGTCGACCGACATTGCCAAGGTCAAAGTACCGTTGCTGAGGGTGTCGAAAGACGGAGAATTCCGCAGGATAGCCTAGGGGATCGTTCGCTGGTCGACTATGCTCCGCTGCCTATGCGGCTCCTTTGCCTTTCCCTATTCTCTCTGCTGATCACACCGGCGCTTCTCGGCGCCCAAACCGACAAGCCGCAAGTCAAAGTGACCGCGGTGTTCGACGGCCCATCGCCGGCCTTCGACGCCGTCACACAAGACTTGGCGCGTGAGATCCGAACGCAGTTATCCGGTCGCTTCGACGTCGTGCTCGTGCCTCTCGATTTCGAGGGGGACTGGACCGCGGAGGGAGTCGAACGTCAGCTCGATGCCGCCTATTCCGATCCGGAGATCTCCGTCGTGTTCGGGTTTGGTTACCTTGCGGTCCGCGCCGTGGCCGCGCGCAAGGTCCTCCCCAAGCCAACCATTCTCCCGTTTGTGATCGAAGCGCGGAAGCAGGGTCTGCCTCAGCGGGGCGACGTCAGCGGCAAACGAAACCTCAGCTACATCACCGAAGACTTCGACATCACGGACGAAGCCGACTGGCTGACGAAGGTCGCAGGGTCCAAGCAGGTCGTGTTTCTTGCTGAAGAGTCCCAGCGCGGCATCCTGTCGACGGTCACCGGTGCAGACGAGCTCCGCATGGCGATTGCGGAACCCACGGTCGAAGCACTGCTTGCAGCCATTCCGAACACTGCCGACGGCGTGATCATCTCGGTGATTCGGCAGCTCAGCATCGAGGATCGCGAGCGGCTGCTCGATGGGATCACCAAACGTCGTCTTCCGAACATCGCGGTCGGGCCGAGCTGGCTCGACCAGGGCGCGATGATGTCGATCCGCTCGCCGAACAACTCGGCACGCCGTGCACAGCGTGCGGCGCTCAACCTCGACCTCATCCTCGAGGGCCGACCGGCCGCGCAGATCCACGTCGGGTTCGAGGAGCGGCAAGAGCTGCTGATCAACATGCAGGCTGCGCGGGCCGTTGGCGTGCGACCGAGCTTTGAAACCCTCCTCGAAGCAGACATGGTGCACGAAGAAGAGGTGGCCGAAGAGAACCGCATCCACATGAGCTTCGCCATGAAGGAGGCGGTCGAGCACAACCTGGATCTCCTCGTCTCGGAGAAGTTCGTCGAGGCCGGGGAAGAAGGCGTGAAGCGCGACCGCGGGCCCTTGCTTCCTCAGGGGCAGCTTCAGACCGGTGTGGTGTACCAGGACCCGGATCGAATCCTCACTGGCAGTCAGGTCGCAGAAAAGCAGGCGACCACCTTCGCACGCGCACGCCAAAGTCTATACTCCGAGCAAGCCTGGACCCGGTTCAAGTCCCGGAAGCTCCGGCAGGAAGGGCGTGAGTACGGTTACTTCTCCAATGTGCTCGACATCATGCTCAGCTCGGGCACGGCTTATGTCGGTGTGCTCCGGGCCCAAGCGGGGGAGCGCATCCAGCGTAGGAACATCCAACTGACGCGCGAGTACCTCGAACTCGCTCGCCTTCGCCTGGAAGTCGGTGTCGCCAACGCGAGTGAGCTCTATCGATGGCAGGTGACGCTCGCCGAGAACCAAGGCGCCGTGGTCGATGCGCGAGCGTTTGTCGGTCAAACGAAGATCGAGCTCAACCGCGTGCTCAATCGCCCTTCGGAGCGGCCCATCGCACCAATCGATCTCCCCGTAGATGACGCCGGCCGCACGATGGCGCCCGAAGATCCGATCAGCAAGTATATGAAGGACCCTTGGTCGTTCGAGCAACTGCGCGCGTTCATGGTTCGCGAAGGTCTGCGCAACTCACCGGAAGCCCGACAGATCGAAGCGCGAACGGCTGCGCAACAACGCATCAAGGAAGGGCGTGCGCGCGAGCTTTGGTTGCCGGAGTTCTTCGTCGAAGGCGGCATCCAACACGACTTCTGGCGAGACGGCGAAGGCTCCGAGGTGCCTCAGCCAAATCCGTTCGACATCCCGCAGCCGGACAAGTTCGGATGGGACGTTGGCCTGTTCCTGGCGATTCCGCTTTCTCGCGGTGGTTCCGGGGTTGCGGAAATGCGCGAGAGCGCGATTCTCGTCGAACGGCTCAGCGCCGAGTTCGCCCGAGTCGAGCAGGACATCGACACCAGCGTGCGGACGGAGCTCTACAGCGCTGCGGCGGCCATGGCTTCGGTCGGCCTCACGCGCAAAGCCGCCGAGGCCGCGGCCAACAACTTGGTGCTCGTCACCGACCTCTACCGTCGTGGCAAGGTCGACATCATCACACTGGTCGATGCGCAGACGCAGAGCCTGGTAGCCGACCTCGCCGCGGCTGATGCGGTCTACGACTATGTGCTCGCGCTCCTCTTCGTGAACCGTGAGGCGGGTCACTTCCGCAACCTCGACACCGCGGCGGCGAAGCAGGAGTTCTCTCGCCGTCTCAACGAGTACGTGCTGGCCAAGGAAACCGCGGAGGTCACAGCGCCTCCGGCCCCGTAGACATCAGCGCGCTTCGGCTCTAGGCTCGTCTCTCCGGAACCCCCCGGCCGAGGTTGCAATGAGAACAATCGGACTGCGCGAACTGCTGGTCCTCGCGGTGACTCTGGTGTTCGTGTCTGGCTCCCACGCGGAAGCGCAGAAGCAATCACGGCCGACATTCCGGATCATGCTGGTCGCCGATGGCGAGTCGCAGCTGTTCGTCGAACGGCAACGCCTGCTCAAGACCGAAATTCTGGAGCTCATGAAGGAGGATGCGTCCGTCGTCTTCGTCGAGGCCAAGGCGGACTGGACTTTGGAGGGCGCTAAGGCCGCCCTGAAGAAGGCGCTCTCCGATCGGTCCGTCGACATGATCATCGTCTCCGGCGCCATGACCGGGGTTGCGGTCGGGCAGATCCCCAAGCTCAGCAAGCCAGTGCTGATCCCGTACGCTGCGCCCGAACTGCAGGGCCTCCCCAAGGACGGCAACCGTAGTGGCCGCCGGAACCTGGCCTACATCGGAGGGCTCCTGAACTTCGAGCGGGAGATCCGTCAGCTGCGCGATATCGTGCAATTCGATCGAATGACGATGATTGTGGGTGAGGAGGTTATCAAGCACCTCGAAGCGGCCGAACAACCGGTTCAACTCGCGAGCCAACACCTCGGGATCGAGACGCGCTTGGTCGTCGCCAACGGAGGCGCCCAGGCCACCCTCGATGCGATTCCCGAGGACACCGGAGCGGTTTACATCGGCCCGATCTTCAAATGGAGCGACGACGAGATGCAGCTCCTGGTCGATGGCATCAACGCGCAAGACCTCCCTTCGTACGCAGGCGGGGGAGTGAAGTGGGTCGAGCGGGGCGCCCTGGCGACCATGGAGACTCAGGAAGACGAGATCCGCCGCATGCGGCGGGCCGCCATCTTCGTGCAACGCATCCACATGGGAGAGCCAGCGGGTTCGTTTCCGGTCACGTTCGAGCAGCGGCCGGTGCTCGTGATCAACATGGCCACGGCCAAGGCGATTGGAACCTGGCCGCGCTTCGAGGTCATGGCGGAAGCACGACTGATCAACGACCAGTCCGGAACCCAGGGGCCGCTCATCACCCTCGAGATGGCCATGCGCAACGCGGTGCGCGCGAACCTAGACCTGATGGCACAGGGCATCGAAATCGACGCGAGCTATCAGCGCGTCAAGGAGTCGCGAGGCAACTGGATCATCCAAGCCGACGCGGACGGCGACTTCCTCGTCAACGACCCCGCAGTTTCGAACTCCTTCGGCCAGGCGCAGCGGCAGTTCACGTGGGGGGTCACCGGCTCACAGCTTCTCTACTCCGCGCGAGCCCACGGAGATTTGCGCTTCCGCCGAGACACGTACTGGAGCACGGAGCACGACTACATCTCCGCTCGGCTCGATACGATGCTAGAGGCAGGCGAGGCCTATCTCAACGTGCTCCGCGCCAAGAACACCGAACACGTCAATCGCGAGAACCTGAAGCTCACACGCAAGAACCTCTCTCTTGCCGAAACCCGCAATACGATTGGCGTCGCGGGACGTGAAGAGGTCTTCCGGTGGCAGACGTCGATTGCGGAGAGCCGTTCCAGCGTCATTGGCGCGAGCGCGTCTCGCAACCAGGCGGAGATTAACCTCAACCGCATCCTGAATCGCCCACTGGAGGCTCCGTTTCGAGTGCCTCCACCAGAAGATGTTCGCGCGGTCAGGCCGGGCAGCGACCCGCGGCTCGTGAAGTACCTGCAGGACCAGTGGTCGTTCAAGGTCTTCCGCGAGTTCATGGCCAAGGAGGCGATCCTGAATTCGCCCGAGATCCGCGCCATCGACAGTCGGATCTCAGGCCGAGAGGAGTTGCTGAAAGGCGAGCGTCGCCAGCTCGGCATCCCAGACATCGCGGTCATCGGCGGCTTCACTCACGTCCCGTACGCCGGCGGCGCAGGCGCCGAGGCTCCGCCCGCCACCGGAGGCTTCGATTTCCCCGGTCGCCAGACCTTTACTTGGAACGTCGGCGCCGCCGCCTCGCTCACGCTCTTCGACGGAAGCTCGAACTACGCGCGCATTCGCCGAACCTTTCGCGAGATCGACCGCCTCCAAACCGACCGAGCAATCATCGCGCAACGGCTCGAACAAGACGTTCGTGCCGCCCTCCATCAGGCCGGCTTTTCGTACGCCAACATCAACTTGACTAGCGACGCCGCCGAGGCCTCGGCCCGAAACTTGGAGTTGGTCACCGACCTCTACCAGCGTGGCGCGGCCGACATCATCCAGCTCGTCGACGCACAGAACCAGGCCCTTGGGGCCGCACTTGCGGCGGCCAACGCACTCTACGACTTCTTGATCGACGCGCTGCGCGTTCAGCGGGCCGCCGGCTCATTCTCGCTCGAAGGGACGCAGGAAGACCGCGACGATTTCGTCCAAAGAATCGACGCGTTCGCGGCAGAGAAGAAACGTCAAGGCCAGCGGAGCCCGGCGCCTGACGAACCGACCCGAGTCAATCCACGGGAGCACAACTGATGGCAAAGAAACCAACCCTCCTCGCCATGGCCGCCGTTCTGGCGATTCTCGGATGCGAAGACGAGCCCGAAGAACCCGAAGTCATCCGTCCGGTTCGCTACGTGATGGTCGAAGGGAGCGACTCGGCGACTCAGCGCACGTTCTCCGGAGTCGCCAAGTCCGGACAAGAAAGCCGGCTCAGCTTCCAGGTCTCGGGGCAGGTGTTGAGCGTGCCGATCAACGTCGGAGACACCGTGAAGAAGGGCGACACCATCGCACGCATGGACCCGGCCGACTACGCACTGCAACTTCAGAACGCTCAGGCTTCGGCGGCTCAGTCGCGCGCGCAGGAACGTAACGCCAAGGCGACCTACGAGCGCACGCGAGCACTCTACGAGAACCAAAACGCCTCCCGGCAGGACCTAGATGCCGACCGTACCGCATACGAGTCGGGGCGCGCTGGCCTCGAGTCTGCCAACCAGACGATCCGGCTTCGACAAAACCAGTTGGGGTACACCCATTTGAAGGCGCCGGAAGCAGGCACGATCGCGACCGTCGACATCGAGGTCAACGAGTACGTACAGGCCGGTGAGCTAGTGGCCACCTTGCTCGCAGGGGATCAGATCGAGGTCAGTGTGTCGGTCCCAGCTTCGGTCATCCGCAGCATCGAGAAGGGCGCCGAGGCCAGGGCGCGCTTCGACTCGTTGGATAAAAAGACCTTCTCCGGGAAAGTCACCGAAGTGGGTGTCGCGAGCGTCGGCGGCGCGACGACCTTCCCTGTCACGCTGCGGCTCACCGAAGGCCAAGATCAAGTTCGATCGGGCATGTCTGCCGATGTAACCTTCATTTTTGCATCGACGAAGGAAGGCCCCAAGTACGCTCTTCCGATCAGCGCCGTGGGGGAGGACCGTGAGGGCCGCTTCGTCTTCATGTTGCAAAGCGAGGGAGACGGCCTCGGCACCGTGCACCGGTCCCCGGTCGAGGTGGGCGAGATACTTTCCGACGGCATCGAGATCCTCGCCGGCGTGAAGCCGGGTGATCTCGTGGTTACCGCTGGGGTCAGCCGGATCTACGACGGGCTGCAGGTCCGAGTTCCCGCGCGCGCAGGATCCGAACCCGGAAACATCGCGGAGGAGCAGGCGACCGGCACGGAAGCCGACGTGACGCCATGAGCTTGACCAAGTTTGCGCTGGAACGACGTACGGTCACCGGCACGCTGATCGCCATCCTGATCTTCGCGGGCATCGGCGCGTACTTCGACGCGCCTAGGCAGATGGACCCGGGTTTCATCATTCGAACCGCGATGATCACGACCTACTTCCCTGGTGCGAGTCCAGAGCGCGTCGCGCAGTTGATCACCGACCCAATCGAAAAGGTCGTCCAGGAGATCCCGGAGCTCGACTGGGTCAACAGCGAAAGTCGCACGGGCGTCTCGGTCATCTACGTGAACATCCGCGAGGAGTTCAAGGAGATGCGTCCCATCTGGGACGACTTGCGACGCAAGGTCGACAGCGTCGAACCGAACCTACCCGAAGACATCAACGGCCCCTTTGTCGATGACGAGTTCGGTGACGTCTACCCGATCATGTTCAGTATGACGGGCGACGGATTCTCCTACATGGAGCTCAAGGACATCGCAGATGACCTGCGCGACGAGCTGCTTCGTATCAAGTCGGTCGCCAAAGTCGACATTCTCGGCGCCCAGGAAGAGCGGCTTTTCGTCGAGTACGACAACGCACAGCTGAGCCGCATCGGGATGACCCCGGACTTCCTCAAGGACGCCCTCCAGCAGCGCAACATCATCCAACCGGGCGGTGAGATCGACGTCGCAAACGAAACCATCGCACTCGAGCCCAGCGGCAACTTCAGCTCGGTCGAGGAGCTCAGGCGCAACGTCGTTCGACTGCCGAGGTCCGAAGAGCTGGTCTACCTCGAAGACATCGTCGACATCTACCGGGGTTACGTCGATCCCCCCGAAGCGCTCGTCCGCGTCGAGGGCAAACCCGCCCTCACCCTTGCAGTTTCGATGGCGGAGGGAGGAAACCTCATCGCGCTCGGCAAGGAGCTTCAAGGCTTCTTCAACTTCATCCAGGAGCAGTACCCGCACGGCGTCGAGTTCTACCAGACATACTTCCAGCCGAGCCGAGTCGAGCAGAAGGTCGATGACTTCGTGGAAAGCGTGATGCAGGCGGTTGCGATCGTCTTGATCGTCATGCTGGTCACCTTGGGCCTCCGAACTGGCTTAGTCGTCGCGACGCTCGTGCCCGTGACCATGATCATCGCGATGTGGGCCATGAGCATCTTCGAGATTCAACTCGACCAGATGTCACTGGCTGCGCTCATCATCGCCCTTGGTCTGCTGGTCGACAATGCCATCGTAGTTTCCGAGTCGATCATGGTCCGCATGGCGGCTGGCGAGAGTGGAGTCTCCGCCGCAATGGGCGCGACCAACGAGCTCAGGGTTCCGCTCCTGATCGCGTCGCTCACCACCGCAGCCGCGTTCTTGCCAATTCGTCTCGCGGAGTCGGCAGTCGGTGAGTACACGGGCGTGCTGTTCTCGGTCGTGACCCTGACGCTTTTGATCTCGTGGGTCCTAGCGCTCACGATGATCCCCCTTCTCTGCGTCCGCTTCCTTAGACCGAAACCCATCGAGGAGCCGTTCGACTCGGGCTTCTATCGATTCTACCGGCGCACGATTCTGACGATCCTCCGCCATCCGGTGCTGAGCATCACCGTGGCCGTCGTTGGCTTCATTGCAGGCATGCAGCTCTACAAGTTCGTCCCGCAGATGTTCTTCCCGACGCAGACCACCAACTTCTTCGTCGCTGAGTTCACGTTTCCGCCAGGGACCTCGATTCGCACGACCGAGAGCATGATCAAAGACATGGACTCGTTCATCGAACGGGAGCTCACCGAGACGGAAGACCGCGAGGGCGTCACACACTGGGCGTCCTTCATCAGCACGACCCCGCCGCGGTTTACGCTGGGCTACAACCCGAACGCCCCGCGTCCGCGATTTTCCGAAACGATGCTGTCCACCACCAACGCGGAAGTCGTGCCGAGCATCATGAAGCGCCTCGAACACTACGTCACCGAGCGATACCCGGACATTCGGCCGTATGTGCGTCCCCTCGGCAACGGCCCCCCTGTCGCCAAGCCCATCGAGGTACGCATCTCCGGCAAGGACGTCGACCGCACCTTCGAAATCGCCGACACGGTGAAGCAGTGGCTCAACGACCGCGACGACACTCGCAACGTCGGTGACGACTGGGGCCCTCGCGTCAAAAAGCTGGTGATCGAAGTCAGCGAAGACCGCGCCCGCCGTGCCGGCATCACCAACGAGGATGTCGCGACGTCTCTGCAGACGTTCCTGAGCGGCTACGAGACCACGCAGTACCGCGAAGACGACAAAACCATTCCGGTCGTCTTGAGATCGCTCGCCGAGGGTCGCCGGAACATCGACCGGCTCGCGACTCTGAGCGTGTTCTCTCAGGACGGCAGCTCGGTCCCACTCACGCAAGTCGCGGAGGGCCACCTCCAATGGGAATCCTCCGAAATTCTCCGCCGCGACCTGTACTCGACCATCACCGTCGACAGTGATGTCATCGCCGGCGTCACCGCATTTGATGTGATTGCAGAGCTCACACCCTGGCTCGAAGAGCAGAAAGCGCAGTGGGGGATCGGCTACCGGTACGAGTTCGGTGGCGAGGTCGAGGGCTCGGGCAAAGCGAACGCATCGATCGCCGCCAAGCTTCCGATCGCCGGTATGGTCATCCTCATGCTGCTGGTCTGGCAGTTCAACTCGCTCCGCAAGCCCGCCATCGTTCTAGCGACAATTCTATTCGCTTTGGTGGGAGTCGCGATCGGACTCGTCACGGTGGACTTGCTCGGCCTACCCGGCGGGTACTTCGGTTTCATGACCTTGCTCGGGATCGTGTCGCTGGCAGGCATCGTCATCAACAACGGGATCGTGCTCATCGACCGAATCGACATCGAGCAAGCGGAGAACGGACTCAGCCCACCCCAGGCCGTCATCCAGGCCGCCCAACAACGCTTCCGCCCGATCATGCTGACGACAGCAACCACAATCGCCAGCTTGATCCCCCTTTACGCCGGCGGCGACGCCATGTGGCAACCGCTAGCGATCGCCATCATCTTCGGCCTAGCCTTCTCCACCATGCTCACCCTAGGCTTCGTCCCCCTGATGTACTCGCTCTTCTACCGCGTACGCTTCAACGACTTCGTCTACCCAGAGACCGGAAACTAATCGGCGCGCCTGGAGGGACTCGAACCCCCGACCATCGGCTTAGAAGGCCGCCGCTCTATCCGACTGAGCTACAGGCGCGTTTGCCGCGCTTCTAGCACGTTAACCATCAAGCGCGTAAGTCGGGAACTACCGGGGCGCGGGGAAACGCGACACGGGGTTCCGTCGAACGGCTCGGCTTGCAAATGTGGTCGGATGCACTTGGGAGCTGACGCCGGTGCTGCTCAAGCCATCGGGTTACCGAGAATCAAATCTGCAACCCGTTCCGCCACAGCAACCGTCGGCGCGTGGGTGTTGCCGGAGGGGAGTAGCGGGAAGATTGAGGCGTCCG
>JBGUEF010000057.1:0-14243 GCA_041821485.1 Deltaproteobacteria bacterium | reverse complement strand
ATATTTGAGAATAAAGAAGAGTGGGAACGAGCCAAGGAACTATCCAGGCGTTGGCAGGCCTTCATCATTGCCAGAGCTAAAGAACACGGGTGGAAATTAGATAACGTCTCTTCTATCGAGCATTGATCGAACACACCCAGGAGCTCCTGCCGCTGGTCTATACGCCGACGGTCGGTCAGGCGTGCCGCGAGTTTGCCCACATCTTTCGTCAGTCACGCGGGCTGTACATCACGCCGGAAGACCGCGGTTCGGTCCGAGATCTGCTCGGCAATTGGCCGGAGCGCGACGTGCGGGTGATCGTCGTAACCGACGGGCAGCGCATCCTCGGGCTCGGCGACCTCGGCGCCAATGGGATGGGGATCCCCATCGGGAAGCTGTCGCTGTACACGGCGTTCGCGGGCATCGAACCCAGCCAGTGTCTTCCGGTTCAGCTCGACGTTGGAACCAACAATCCCGAGCTCCGCGAAGATCCCCTGTACCTGGGATGGAATCACGAACGCGTCGAAGGCGAGGCCTATGACGCCCTCGTCGAGGAGTTCGTGCGCGCCGTGCAGGACGCCTTTCCCAAAGCATTGATTCAGTTCGAGGACTTCCTGACGCCGAACGCGTACCGGCTGCTCGGGCGCTACCGGAACGAGGTGCTTTGCTTCAACGATGACATCCAGGGCACCGCCGCGGTGTCGCTTGCGGGGCTGTACGCTTCGACGCGCGTCAACGGAATTCGATTTGAAGACATTCGCGTGATGTTTCTCGGAGCCGGTTCCGCGGCAACTGGGATCGGCGACCTGATGACCCGCGCATTGCTTGACGCCGGCCTTTCGCTCGAAGATGCGCGGCATCGGCTCTGGTTCGTGGACGTGAATGGGCTGGTCGTGCAGGGCCGCGACGATCTCATGCCCCACAACCTGCCATACGCGCATGATCATGAACCCATGGACTTCGTGGCAGCGATTCGATCGATTCGGCCCCATGTGTTGATTGGCGCTACCGGGCATCCGGGCACCTTCACAAAGCAAGTCGTGGGGACCATGGCCGAGATCAACCCCCGGCCGGTGATCTTCGCCCTATCGAACCCGACTTCGCGGGCAGAGTGCACTCCGGATCAGGCGTACCGGTGGAGCGAGGGCCGCGCTGTCTTCGCGAGCGGGAGCCCTTTTGCGGCCGTGACGCTCGGAGACGGTCGCACTCTGCATCCAGCGCAAGGCAACAACGCGTATGTGTTCCCAGGAATCGGACTCGGCGCGATTGGGTGCGGGGCGCGTCGCGTCACCGACGAAATGTTTTTGGCGTCAGCGCGTGCGCTCGCAGACGAGGTCTCGGAAGAGGACCTTGCGAGGGGCGCTCTCTATCCGCCACTCAACCGAATCCGCGAGCTGTCATTGTCGGTCGCGACGAGGGTCGCCGAGGCCGCCTACACCGGTGGCATCGCTAGCTCGGTGCGACCGAAAGACCTGCGACGACACCTCGCGGACCTGATGTACCAGCCGTACTACTAGCTACTAACTCAGCAGCGTGCTCAGCATGAAGGCACCCACGGCCATGAAGATCCATGAAATCAGGACCTTCATCTTGTCCGGGTTCACGCGGGCCTGGACCCTCGGGCCGAGTTGTCCGCCAATGAGCACTCCTGGCACCGTGAACATCGCCACGTTCACCGTTTCTTGGAGCGCGTCGCCACCTCCCTCTTCGATGAAGCCGTAGACATGGCCCACCGAGGCGACCAGGACCGTAATCACGACGACGAAAATCGAGGTTGCCACCGCGACAGGCGACGGCACTTTGCATCGGGCAACCAGATGGTACTCCTGTAGCTCGGCCAAGCCGACGGAGATCATGCCCAGAAACGCTCCGCCGACAGCGGCGAAGGTGCGCCCGAGCGCCTTATTGCACACCGTGTACCGATAGGTGTTGCCTGCGCGATCGGTGAGCTCGGAACGGTAGCCTTCCTCGCCCTCGACCCTGATGAGCTCGTCCATGGCTTCCTTCTGCTCTTGCCTCCAGGAGAGAAAGAGCTGAAGTCCGATGAACATCAGGCCTACGGCGAAGATGGTCTTGAGCACGATGGCTGGGAACAGATCTGCGCTCAGGACACCGACGATCGCGCCCGGAATGGAGAACATGAGCAAGTTCGCGCCAAGCCGGTAGTCGACCAGCTGGGCTCTCACGTATGCGACCAAGCCCGAGGAGAAGCCGAACAACTCCGTAATCAAGGCGATGCCGATGGCGACCGTCGGTTCCAGCCTTAGCCACAGGATGAAGATCGGCGAGAAGAACACCGCGCCCCCGATGCCGCTCGCCATCGCCAGCGTCGCAACGCCGATGGAAACGGGAAACAAGTACCAGTATTCCAACGACATCAAGTTGCTCGGGATCTCGACCCGGGTGCGGCCTTCAGGCATCCCATGTGGAGGCGTACGCTGCTCAGCCTGAAATGCTACGGCCTTCGAAACTGCGAGCCTGGCGCCAGACTGCGAAAGGCGATTTTCGCTGTCGTGCCGCCGCCACTAGCGTGCCCAGCCACGCGCCTGGCAAGAACATGAAGTTGATGAAGAGCTCGTCGGCGAGCCTGCTGCCAGACACGGGGGTGCCGCGTAGGCGATCAGGAAGCGCATTGAGCGTGTTGGCGATCCTGTTGGCCACCGTCATCACGCGGGCAACGTCTTCCACGTCGCGATAGGTTTGAGGCCCCAGCACCTCGACGAGGGCGTCTTGCGATGCATCCTTGGTGATGGGAGCGAAATCGGCCACGACGCGGTCCCGGGCGTGCGCGACCGCGAGCCAAGTTCGCCTGTCAAACGCGTGCTCGTCCATGTTCTCGAGCGCTGCGAGCTCCGCATCCGAAACTCCCGCTTCGCGCGCCATACGGCTGTGCGCGTGCTCGCACATTCGGCAAGCATTGACTTGCGCGACCGCGACGACGACCTTTTCCCGCAACGCCCGGGGCAGGCGCCCGCCAATCCAGATCGACCACAGGGCCGGCAAGCGCGACATGAGCGACTTCAGCCCTTTGAAGAGGTCGGGCACCGTGTACGTACGGGGAGCTGGACGGCCGGGACCCTGCGACATCGCTACTCTCCCGCCGTCCCCAGCAAGCGCTGCACCGTCGCGTGCATCTCATGAAGACGTTCGCTCATGTGATCCGTCTGCTTGGCATCGAGTAGGTCGTACACGAAAAAGAGAGTCTTGCGACCATCGGCTCGCCGTGCTTCGGCGGAGCGGGTGCCGGGGCCCCAGTCTTCGCGCTGCTCCCAGGCATTCCACAACAGATCTCGGATGGCTGGGGCACCGGGGTGCTCGCGTAGCCCGTCCGCGATCTCTGCGAGGCGTTGTTCGTCCGCTCTGAGCCGGTCCGCCGCTTCATCGGGCATGGCCGCCACATAGGCGCGGATCGCTGTCTCTTGCGCGTCACTCAATCGACCCGACCACTTCTCGATCGCGTCGACGAACTTCTCCTGCCGATTCCGAAGCCGTTCATCCTCGGGCGCGTTGAGCTCGTCGCGTGTCTCCTGAAGACGTTCGTCGAGCTCGCGCTCGGCATGGTCGATCTGTTCGTCACGCAAGGTCGCCAAGATGGGAGCGGCCTCATCGACGATCCACAGGACCGCCTTGTCCATGAGAATGTCGACCTGCCGCTCGATGACGAGCATGTTCTGTTCGTTCAAGCCTTTGGATAGCCCGCGGTCGACCGTCGCCACCAGAAGGTCGAGCCGTGGACCCAATACTTCCGCCGCGCTCGCGATCGCGCGGTCGACTGCCGCTCGCGTGGCGGTCTCCTGAGCCTCATCGAAATCGAACACGGCGGAGATCTTGTGGGTCGCCCACCGTGCCCCGATGTTCTGGAGCACGCCGGAACATCCTGTCGCCAGTGTCAGCCAGGCAAGTAGTGCGAAGAAGACCCAGCCCGAGCGGCCCTTGGAAACGCGGTCAGGGCGACCCATACCCGCCGTCGTCGCGTGGACCGACCCGGGCCCAGCCCATGTCCAACATCGCTCCTGCGCCAAACCAACGATCCGCATCGCCGTTGCCCCAGAGCGCGCCCAGGGCCAGTCCGCATGGAAACAATTGGCTCGGCCAATACGGGAGCGTTCTACTCAAAGCTCTCATGCTCGGGAATATGGCACCCATTGGGGTCCCAAGGGGAGGCTCGCAGCCGAAATACGCAAAATTTGCGTGTAATTTCCACTTGCAGCGCTTCTACGCTGCCCGTATCGTTGAAAACGAAGATGAAAGGCGTTTTCAATAGAGCTGCCCTTCTGCTTGCTGTCTCGGCGGTCACTTCCGGGTTGGCCGCGAGCGGTCACGCGCAGGTCTATTTCAGCGTCCGTGGCCTCCTCTCTGAGCAGTTCCAGGACTCGGACTTGGTAGACTTCCAGCGCATCAAGCTCTCTGCCGATCGCCGTGAGGAAATCGAACGGCATCTCGGCCAGAAGCTCGAAAGGGCGGAGTACATCTTCTACGTCGCGCGCTCTGCGGATCATGTCGATGGCTACGCGCTGTTCGATCGCGAGCTCGGTCAGCACGAGTACATCGACTTCGCCACCTTCTTCGATTGCGATGGCCGGGTGACACGAGTCGAAGTGGTTGCCTACCGCGAGCCGTACGGCGAAGGGATTCGCTCGAAGCGTTTCCGCAAACAGTTCGTCGGGAAGGAAGCCGCTAGCGGCTTCAGGCCAGGTCACGACATCGACGTGATCTCCGGCGCGACGCTTTCCGCGCGCGCGATGGCCAAAGCTGTGAAACGCGCGACCTTGCTACTGCACGACACCGTGCTCACGTCGTCCTAGCTCGATCCATGCAAGACTTCACTCGACCGTCCGGCAGGCTGCGCGCCCTACCCTTGGGCGCGCGCGCCGTGTACACGGTGTTCCTCGTGTTCACGCTCGTGGGCTTAGCGCTCACGCTCTGGCTCACCCACGAGATGGTCGGAATCGACCTGAGCGGAGCCGGCGAGTACTACGGAGGCGCATCGGCACCGATCGAAGAGGCAGAGGTCGTTGGGGGCCCTGCGCTCGTGTTGCCACCCGACGGCGAGGAGCTCGCCGCGTTCGAGCCCATACCCCGCCGGAAGCTACTCGAAGTCACCCACTTTCATCTGTTCTCGATGCCGGTGTACCTGCTGATCCTCAGCCACATGTACATGCTCTCGCGGTCTTCCAAGAAGGCAAAGGCGGCCTGGATCGCCGCCGGGTCGTTCGGAACCTTGCTCCACATCCTGGCTCCGTGGCTCGCTGCACACGGCTGCGCGGGGGCGGTCGCGAGCTATGCGGTGTCGGGCGCCCTGATGCTGGTCAGCTACTTCGTGATGAGCCTGGTCCCCTTGTGGGAGATGTGGCGTCGCTAGGCGGTCGCGGCGGACGTGCTAAGACCCCTGCGTGGTCGAAGAAGGCAAGTCTGGGAAGCGCGTCGTTGCCGTTTTGCTCGGCTTGGTTCTCGTCGCAGGGTTGATCGCCTGGCTCGGAGCCAGGCAGCTCGAGAAGAGCAATCGAGAAGGCCAAGGGCCCGGTGGCGGTGAAACCACATCCGTATTGAGCGAGGGCGTGTTGTACGAAGCGCATGGAGGCAACCCGGGCGTCGTCATCGCCAAGGACGTGGGTTCAGGCAAGGAGATCTGGCGCGCCGGGCTCGGGGCCGTTGCCGGTGAGCCCACGCTGTCAGTTAACGAAGAACTTATCGAAGTGCAGATCGCAGGAACCCCCTGGATGACGCTCGACCGTTCCAGCGGCGAGCCAGTGGAATGATGAGCGACGCTGACCCCGAGGTTCTCGAGGGCGGGTGTCACTGCGACACCGTTCGGTATCGAGTGACCGTTCGCTCGCGCGAGGCCATCGACTGCAACTGCAGCGTGTGTGCAAAGAAAGGGTTCCTGCACCTCATCGTCCCCGAGAGTGACTTCGAGCTCCTGCGCGGCGCGGAGGCGCTCACGACCTACACGTTTGGAACCCGGACGGCGCAGCATCACTTCTGCCGGCACTGTGGCATTCACTCGTACTACAGGCCTCGGTCTCATCCCGACCAAATCGACGTCAACGTACGCTGCCTGGACGGAGTCGACCCGTCCGACTTCGACGTGTCGCGGTTCGACGGACGGAACTGGGAAGACAGCGTCGAAGAGCTAACAGCGCGTCAGCGCGCCAGTCAGTGAATCTCGATCGACTGCCAGCGCCCTCCCCGCCACATGAGCGCGAAGGTCAACGACTGGAAACCGCGATAGAACACCTGGGCCGCGAACACGAAGACGAGCCCCAGGCCCATCACAGGGCCGATCACGTACACGGCGGGTAGGAAGACCAGCCACTGGAAGCTCGTCCCGATGAACATCACGCGCTTGGTGTCTCCGGCCCCAATGAGAGCGTTCATCAGCACCATGCCCACCGAATCGAGGAACAGGAAGCCGGCGACCAAGCGGAGTGGGGTCTTGGCGAGAGCGAGCGTTGAAGGTTCGTGGATGAAGACGCTCAGGAGCCATTCTGGGACCAGCACTGCCGGAATGCTGAGCGCGCCGACGACCAGGACGGCCATTTTCGTGACATCCCAACCCCATTGCTTCGCGTCCTCTGCATTGTCCCGACCGAGCGCCTGACCGGCGAGCGAGGCAGCGGCGAGCCCGAAGCCGATGCCGGGCAGTATACCAACCAGCATCAAGTCGATGATCACCTTGGTCGCCGCAAGCTCCGGGGTGCCCATGCGAGCCACGAGCATCAGGAAGACCGTCATGCCTGCCGCAAAGAAGAACTGCTGAAGGCCTGCCGGGGCCGCCAGTCTGATGATGGTGGCCATCGTCCCGCGGCTCGGGAGCCCGTGAAGAAAGCCGGCGTCCCGTGCATAGCTGCGCCCGAGAACGAAGTACGACGCCGCGCCAAACACCGTGGCGATCGCCGAAGCCACGCCCGCGCCAGCCGCGCCGAGCTCGGGCGCCCCCAGGTTCCCGAAGATCAATACCCAGTTGAGAAAGATGTTGAGCACATGCATCGAGATGAGCGTGCGCATGTAGAGGATCGATTTGTCGACGGCGTTCCAGTATCCTCGAAACGCGAAGTTCATCCCCATGGCGAACATCGCGAACAGGCGTGCCCGAAGATAGGGAACCCCTTGCTCGACCACAGCAACATCGCCGGTGAGCAACGGGAAGTACTCCGGGGCGAGCGCGATCAGCGCCGCCGACCAGGGGACGGCGATGGCTAGCGCAAGCAGCAAGCCCCCGTTGAGAGGGACCGCCGTCTCCGACAGGCGTCCTTCGCCGACGCGACGCGCCGCCATCGCCTGGACCCCCGCCGAAAGACCCAAAATGAAGGCGGAAAATAGAAAGTTCGCGAAGCCCCCAAGGCCGACACCTGCGAGCGCCGCGTCCCCCAAGGTCCCAACCATCCCCGTGTCGACGAGGTTCAGCACGTTCTGCGAGAGCATGCCGCCGATGATGGGAAGCGCGAGCCCGAAGATCCGGCGCCGCCGCGCCAGCGGGACACGCAGTTTGGCGAGGTCCGACAAGCCTAGCGCGGCGCCATGCGAATGGCTCCGTCGAGCCGGATGACCTCGCCATTGATGTAGCTGTTCTCGACGATGTGACAGGCGAGCGCGCCGAACTCTTCAGGGCGACCGAGGCGGCTCGGGTGTGGGATCGTTGCAGCAAGGGCGGCGCGAATCTCTTCCGGAAGCATCCCGAGCAAGGGCGTGTCGAAGGTGCCGGGCGCAATCGTCACCACGCGAATCTGGGCTTTGGAAAGATCGCGCGCCGCAGGGAGGGTCATCCCTACGATGCCGCCCTTGGATGCCGAATAGGCGACCTGCCCGATTTGCCCGTCGAACGCCGCAACCGAGGCGGTGTTCACCACCACACCACGCTCGCCATCCACGGGCTCGTTCCGGGCCATCGCTGAGGCCGCGAGCCTGAGAATGTTGAATGTCCCAAAGAGATTGACGGAGATGACCTTTTGGAAGACCCCAAAATCGTGAGGCGTACCGTCTTTGGCGATCGTGCGCATGGCCATACCGATGCCGGCGCAGTTGATGGCGGCCCGAAGCGTTCCCATCGAAGTCGCTTGCTCGACCGCAGCCTGGACATCGTCGGCGTTGCTCACGTCGGCCTGCGCGAACGTCGCCACGTCACCGAGCTCGGCCGCAAGCTTCTTCCCGCGCTCCGCGTTGAGATCGACGATGACCACGCGGCCCCCCTGGCTCACCAACTGGCGAACCGTGGCCTCGCCCAAGCCGGAAGCTCCACCCGTCACCAGCGCTACTGAACCCTCTATCTTCATTGAGACCTCCGGCCGCAGATGCTTGGTCTAACCGGCCCCCCGGTCAAGCAACTAGCGTGCAGGGCCGCCTGCAGCTAAAACCGGGCGCGTTCACGCTGGGTAAGGGGACCAGTGCTCTTCAACAGCCTCGATTACATTCTGTTCCTGGGCATCGCCGTCGCAGGATTCTGGCTGTTGGCTCGCCACGCCCAGCTGCGGATCATCTTCGTCTTCGTCGCGTCATGCCTGTTCTACATGGCGTGGCACCCCGTCTACATCGTCCTGATCCTCGCATCGACCCTCGTCGACTACATCGTCGGCCTCCGAATCCACGCCACGAACGAGCCAAAGGCCCGCAAGCGGTGGTTGATCGTGAGCCTGGTCTCGAATCTGGGGCTGCTCGGTCTCTTCAAGTATTTCAACTTCGCCTCACAAGCGACGGCTGACGTTCTGGGGTTGTTTTTCGGCATCGAGATCCCGAACCCGCCCTTCCTCGACGTGCTCCTGCCTGTCGGCATCTCCTTTTATACGTTCCAGACCCTGAGCTACACGATCGACATCTACCGGCGGAAGCTCGAGCCGACCCGCAATTTTTTCCAGTTCGCCTTCTTCGTCACCTACTTCCCGCAATTGGTCGCGGGCCCCATCGTTCGTGCCTCTCAGCTCCTCCCGCAGCTCCAGCGCAAAATCACGCTTCGCGACGAGCAGGTCACTCGGGGCCTCTTCCTCATCGCGACCGGCATGGTGAAGAAAGTCGTCATCGCCGACTACCTCTCGGTCAACCTCGTCGACCGCGTGTTCGATCAGCCGGAGCTCTACAGCGCCGCCGAAGTCGTCATCGCGCTCTACGGCTTCACGATGCAGATCTACTGCGACTTCTCCGGGTACACCGACGTCGCGCGCGGCTCGGCCAAGCTCATGGGGCTCGAGCTCCCTGAGAACTTCGATCGACCGTATCAGTCCGCGAGCCCCGCAGAGTTCTGGCGGCGCTGGCACATGACCTTGTCCACGTGGCTCCGGGACTACCTGTATTTCCCGCTGGGGGGCTCCCGCGTCGGCCCCATCCGCGCGTACTGGAACCTCTGGCTCACGATGTTCCTCATCGGCATCTGGCACGGCGCATCATGGACCTTCGTGTTCTACGCGATCCTGCAGTCGATGGCGATGGTGCTCCATCGCTTCTTCTACCGGCGCTCGGGCCGCACTCGCGACACCGTCGACACCTGGCGACTCCACGCGTTCAAGGTGTTTTGGGCCCTTCAATTCGTCGTGTTCTCGAGAATCCTGTTTCGGGCAACGAGCCTTCAGAACGCAGCCGATATCACGGTGAGACTGGGCTCCGGGACCTTGTCCGTCGCACAGATCTCCCTCGGTGTGTGGGCGATGCTAATCCTCACATTCGCGGCGCACTACACCCCCAAGCGTTGGTTCGAATCGATCGAGCTTGGATTCAAGTCCATGCCGGCGCCCGCGCAGGGCGTCACCCTAGCGATGCTCGGCTTCGTCCTGAGCGTCGTCGCCACCAGCGAAGTCGTTCCCTACATCTACTTCCAGTTCTGATGCTCAAACGAATCTACAGCCAGCTCACGCCCTTGCAGCACCTGACCACGGTGACCGTGTTCATGTTCGCCGCATGCGCGCTGACGTATGTGATTCCCCCGATGGAGGGGCTGCGCCCTTGGATTCCGGGCGAGGAGGACTTTCCCATCGTTCGGCTCTTCAAGCGATGGGGAGAGATCCCCGCATTCGCAGGCCATGGAGGATCGTACCGTGGATCGACCAGCACCGAAGCCGGTGCGGAGCGCCTCGCAGAGTCCGTCGGCGAGACGGTGGCGGCCAACCTCGGCTCCAAGCCAGTCGTCGCTCCGCCCGTCGACTCAGATGAGGGTCCGAAAATCGACCCGACCGAGTACGCCGGGATTTCAATCTACATCGAGGACCCCACCGGTCGCGGGATGCGGTCGTTCTACGAAGCGCTCGAAAAGACGGCAGCGGCAAAGGAGGGCGCGGTCACTCGCGTGGGGCACTATGGCGACTCCAGCATTGCAACCGATCTAATCACATCGACCGTGCGAGAGAACCTTCAGGCCCGCTTTGGAGATGCGGGCCATGGATTCGTTCTCGCCGCAAAAGGGTACATTCCGTACAAGCACCACGGCGTCCGGCAATCTTCCAATCCCGAGGACTGGGATGTTCGCGAAGTCGTGCGCCGGCAGGATCGCAACGGCCGCTACGGGTACGGAGGCGTGCAATCGCGAGCGGAGCCAGGCGCATGGGCTCGCGTCGGCACGGCCAAGCGAGGCGATGTCGGCACCAAGGCCTCCCGGTTCGACATCTACTATGAGGAACAGCCGCGCGGTGGAAAGTTCTCGGTGCAACTCGACCGGGGCCCGCGCGAGATCGTGTCGACCAAAGCCGAGACTCTCGGCGACGCGGTGTACTCCATCGACGCGCCCGACGGGCCGCATCTTCTCGAGTTTCGTTACGCGCGAGGCGGCCCAGTCAACTTCTACGGCGTGGTGGTCGAGCGCGACGGCCCCGGCGTGGTGTACGACTCGCTCGGCCTGGTGGGGGCACGCGCCAATCGCCTGCTCAACTACGACGAGTCCCACATCAGGGCCCAACTCGAGCAGCGGGGCGTGAACCTGATCGTTCTCGGGTTCGGCGGAAACGAAGCCAGCGACGAGCGAACCGAAGAGGCGTTTTACGAGGACTACATGCGGGTGTTGCACCATATGCGCCAAGGGCGCGAAAGCCTGGGCTGCCTCGTGTTCGCACCGCTCGACCAGGCCCGAAGGCACCGCGGACGCATCCGTTCATTGCCAACGATTCCCCTCATCGTCGCAGCCCAGCGGCGCGCCGCCTTCGATTCCGGCTGCGCCTTTTACGACACCTGGCAGGCAATGGGCGGCCAAGACGCCATGCGACGCTGGTACAAAGCGCAGCCCCGACTCGCGATGGGCGACTTCCGGCACGCGACGCCGGCCGGCTACGAGATCATCGGGAATATGTTCTACAAAGCCCTTCTGGCGGGCTTCGCCGGCTACCTCTCGGGCAAATCTTCCGCGGCGCCTCCGCCATCGACCTCGACCAAGACGGGCTCGGGCTCGCCCGATTCCGGCATTCCTTCGAGCAACGCCGACAACAACACCTCACCCAACCGCTGATAGCCGACGCGGGTGTAGTGGATGTGATCTTGCGACGCGTACGCCGGATCATTGGCGGCCCATTGCACCATCGAAAGCGCTCCGCCCTGGAATGCCACCAGGTCGAAGAAGCCGCAGCCGTGCTCGAGAGCAACCCGATGCTGCACCTCGATCAGACGAGCGGTCCGGCTCCGGTCTTCAAAGACTCGCTCCTCGACTTGCATCGGCCGGTCCGACGGGCCGATCAATAGACAGGATGCTTCGGGCGCCGCGTCTCGCATGCGCTTGACCACCGCGCGAAGATCAGTCTCGTACTCTTCGAGCGGTGATTCGTCACCGCTTTCGTTGGTGCCGTAGGCCAGCACGATCAAGTCGGGATTCCGCCGGCGCAGCTGCTCCCGATACATCTGGTCGTCCCAGAGAAGCTGGTATCGAACACGCGAGCCGTTGATCCCGAGCGTGTCCACTACCACGCCGGGCTGGTCCCGCTCGACTGCGAGCCCATACAGCCAGACGGGGCGTTTGCTCAGCGTGCGAATCTCGAAGCGATGGGGCGCATCGGGTACACGAAAGGTCGCGTAGCCCGTCGAGACTTGGGCCGCCCGCGTGGAGATGCGCCGGGCTTTTCTCCCATCGATCAGAACGTCCAGGTCACCGCCGCGCGGGTGCTTCATGTAGTACAGCTCGAAGAAGCTTGCCGTATGGCCGTACTCGCCCTCCTCGGCAGTGTACACCGCACCAAACGACGCGGGCCGTTTGCTCATCATCGCGATCCCGGCGATGCCGACGCGCTCGACCTCGGAGTCGCCCACGCGAATTCGCTGCGTCTCCCATCGCTCGCCGTCGCTCTCGATGTTGATGTCGCGGTGCCGATAGGTTCGCCACGGATGCACCGGAAGCAGAAAGCCGTGGCCGGCGTCGCCGTAGCGCGTCTGGAGCTCCCGGCGAATGTAGCCGGTGAAAAGATCGCTCGCGACATGCGACGCGCCGAAGAAGAGCAGCCGAGCCTGCCCCTCGCCTGCGGCTGCACGCGTTAGGGCCCGATGCAACGCCACCATCGACTTTCCATCTCGATCTTCGATCGCGATGTCGAGACCGAGCTCGTCGTTCGGGGGCGGCTGCAAAAGCTTCGGCCCCATACGCTGACCGGAACGGACTGCTGCGACCACTCCGCTTTCATCGATCGAGGCGGGCGTCCTGGGAGAAGCGTCTGCGGAGGTCGTGGAAGCGCCGTAACCGAGCGTCCAAACGCCCATCACCGCTACCCCGACCAGCACGACCGCCAACGGCGAGCCCCATAGTTTCCCGAGCCGCACGCCCCCACAATGGCGATCCCGCACGATCGAGTCAAATTGACGTGAAACTCCAACGAAAGTCGGCCATGATGCGCGCAATGAAATCGCGCGAGCTGCTCCTCGATACGCCGCTCTTCCGGGTCGCCCGCTTGACATTCGACGGCCCGGATGGCCGAGAGATCGTGCGGGATGTCATCGAGCACCCGGGCGCAGCCGTGATTTTGCCTCTGTTGGACGATGGCCGGGTGATTCTGATTCGCAACGTTCGCAGGACGGTGGGCAAGGTCCTTTGGGAGCTTCCCGCCGGCACGCTCGAGCCCGGCGAGGCGCCGGAGGTATGCGCAGCACGGGAGGTCGAGGAAGAAACCGGTTACCGCGCCGGAACCTTGGCCCCTCTCACGGAGTTCTTCGCATCTCCAGGCATCCTGAACGAGCGGATGTATGGCTTTTTAGCCACCGACCTCGAGCAGACCTCACAGGCCCTCGATGACGACGAAGAGATCGAAGTCTTCCCGATTCCGCAATGGCAGGTGCGAGACATGCTCAGGGACGGGCACATCGAGGACGCCAAGACGATCACCTTACTGCTGTATTGGATGCACCTCTACTCCCCGTGAGATCCAACGCCTGAGCGTCAACGTCGATGGAACTGCTGAGCCGAATTCAAGACAATTGGATCGTCCTCCTGATCCCGCTGATCAGCGCGCTGGTCGGTTGGTTCACCAATGTGGTCGCCATCAAGATGATGTTTCATCCGGTCGAGTTCGTTGGCATCCCGCCCTATCTCGGTTGGCAGGGCGTCATCCCCGCCAACGCTCTGCGCCTCGCTAAGGTCTCGAACACGCTGATCACGCAGAAGCTCTTATCCCTACGGCAACTCTTCGACCAAACCTTCAACGCCGACTCGTTTGCCGGAAAGCTCGGCGCCGTCATCGACGACGTGACGGAACAGGTGATCGACGAGGTCGCCAATAAACACGCCAAGGCGATGTGGGACAACGCGGGCGAGTTCATGCAGAGCAAGGTGCGTGAGCACGTGCGAGCCGAGGTGATCGAAGTCTCACGCGCGATCGCCATGGACATGGCCGATGACATCGACAGCATCATGGACATCGAGAAGACCGTCCTCGAAGCGATGGAGCGCCACAAAGCACTGATGGGCGAGATGTTCTACGAAGTCGGCCGCCAGGAGTTCAAATTCATCGAGCGCTCGGGCCTCTACTTCGGCTTCCTGTTCGGGGTCTTCCAGATGGTGATCTGGGTCCTCTATCCCGCACCTTGGATCCTTCCCGCTGCCGGGTTCGGCGTTGGCTATCTGACCAACTGGATCGCGATCAGGCTGGTGTTCTCTCCACGGGAGCCTGTGAAAATCGGACCGATGACGGTCCAGGGCCTTTTTCACAAGCGCCAAAACGAGGTAGCCGAAGCGTTCGGCCGGACCGTCGCAACACGTGTGCTGAACGCCGACAACATCGTGACCACGGTCATGGATGGCGAAGGTGCAACTCGGATGAACGAAATCGTCGAGCACCGCATCAGTGACCTGATCGCGAAGTACGAAGCTCACCCGA
>JBGUEF010000056.1:0-14415 GCA_041821485.1 Deltaproteobacteria bacterium | reverse complement strand
GCGAATGGTTGGATAGTCAATCCCAATATCCCGATCGGTCCGGCCGCGCCCATAGTAAGCTCCACCGAATATGTGCGGCCCTGAAGGCGGCGCAGCGAGGAACCATGGACACCAACTTCGAGTATGGCTTCGTCTCAGCCGATTCCCACGTCACCGAGCCCCCAGACTGCTATCAGCGGTTTATCGACCCGGCCTACCGGGATAGGGCTCCGTTCATCCGGCGGGATGAAAAGCGGGGCGACCTCTACGTCATCCCAGGGCAGGACAACATGACCGTCCCGATGGGTTTGGTCGCGGCAGCAGGCGAAGAGTCCAGCCAGATGACCTTCAACGGCCGTGACTTCGAAGACTGGCATCGGTCGGGCTGGGATCCGGCGTACCGCTTGAACGACCAGGCGCGTGACGGCGTGGCGGCGGAGCTGCTCTTTGCCACCGTCGGGATGCAGCTCTGTGGGCATGAGGACTTGGACTACCGACGCGCCTGCATGGCGGCCTACAACCGATGGCTGCAAGAGTATTGCAGCTTCGCGCCGGACCGTTTGTTCGGTGCCGGCCAGGCTGCGGTCAAGAACGCCGCCGATGCCGTGGATGAGTTGGCCGAGATCAAGAAGCAGGGGTTCAAAGGCGTCATGATGTCGGGCGAGCCCGGCGAGGCCGACTATGACGATCCGTCTTACGATCGGCTATGGGCCGCGGCGGTCGACATGGAGCTCCCGCTCTGCTTCCACATCCTCACCAATCGAGCGTATGGCGGTCACCGCGGGCCCAAGATCAACGCGCTACTGAACGTCGTTCGTAGCTGCCAGGACATCCTCGGCATGCTGATCTATTCGGGGGTCTTTGATCGTCATCCCGACCTGAAAGTCGTTTGCGTCGAGTCGGATGCCGGTTGGGCGCCTCACTACGCCTACCGGATGGACCACATCTACAATCGCCATCGCTTTTGGAACAAGGCACCGGAGCTGAAAAAGCTGCCGTCGGAATACTTCTTCGAGAACATCTGGCTGACCTTCCAGGACGACTGGACCGCATTCCAGGTCAAGGACCACCTCAACATCGAACGGATCATGTGGGCGAATGACTTCCCTCACTCGGATTCGACCTGGCCGCTTTCCAAGGAGTTGCTCACGGAACATGCCGCACAGCTCAGTCCGCACGAACGCCGTCGCATCTTGCGTGACAACTGCGTCGAGTTGTTCGGTCTTGACGCGCCCGAACAGCCGGCGCCGCTGAGCTGAAGCGGGCAGGGCAGGAAGCGAATGGATTACGATCTGAAAATTGCGGGTGGCACCATCGTCGATGGCACCGGTGCCGAACGTTACCGCGGCGATGTCGGCATCAAGGATGGAAAGATCGCGGCCCTGGGCGATGCACCGGGCGAGGCGGCGCAAACGATTGACGCCGACGGGTGCGCGGTGTCACCGGGCTTCGTCGACATCCACACTCACTACGACGCGCAGATCCTGTGGGACCGGATGCTCAGCATCTCGCCATGGCACGGCGTGACCACGGCGGTCCTCGGCAACTGCGGATTCGGCGTCGCACCCATGCGCGTCGAACATCGCGAGGTGGTCATGCGCACCTTGGAGAAGGTCGAGGGAATGGCCTACGAGGCGTTGAGCGCAGGGCTCGGAGCTGATTGGCCGTTCATCACGTTTCCAGACTACCTGGACGCCGTGGAACGCCTGGGGAGCGCCATCAATGTGGCCGCGTATGTCGGCCACACACCGATGCGGCTCTTCGTCATGGGCGAGGACGCGACCGAGCGCGAGGCGACGGCGCAAGAAGTCGAACAGATGCAGAGCCTCGTGCGCGAAGCCATGGGCGCTGGGGCCATCGGCTTCGCCACCTCGCAAGCCGCGACGCATCATGGCGCGGGGGGTAAGCCGGTGCCGAGCCGTCTCGCCTCATTTTCTGAGATTGACGCACTGGTGGGTGCGATGGCCGAATCGGGCCGCGGCATCATGCAGGCGGCGATGGGCAGGACCTTGTTCAACGAAGAGTTCACAGACCTCGCCACTCGTCACGGCGTGCCCATCACATGGACTGCGCTGCTCGCGGGCATGACGGGGCCGGGCAACCACCGGCGCTATCTCGACAAGGCGGCGGAGCAGCACGACGCGGGTCTCACGATCATGCCTCAAGTCGCATGTCGCCCGATCATGTTCGACTTCCACTTCGACGAGCCATATCCGTTCGAGATGTGGCCGCTGTTCCGGGAGACCATGACGACCGATCGGCAAGGGCGGATGCGGCTCTACACGGACCCGAGTTTCCGTGCGAAGTTCAAGAGCGAGTCGGTCGTCGGTGCGAAGAACGCAAACGCCGGATGGGCCGATCGAACCGTGATTTCGTACTATCCGCCTGATCCGTCGCTGGAAGAGCAGCCCCTAACCGCCGTTGCGGCGGCGCGAGGTGTAGACCCCGTGGATCTGGTTCTCGACATGTCTTTGGAAACCGAGCTGACGGCTCGATTCCGCCTCGCGTTCCTCAATCACGATGAAGCCGAAGTGGAGGAGCTCATCACCGACGCGAACACCATCGTGACCCTCTCCGACGCGGGGGCACACGCCAGCCAGCTTTGTGATGCCTGCTACTCGACGCATCTGCTGAGCCATTGGGTGCGCGACAAGGGGGCGATGAGCCTGGAATCCGCCGTGCACACCCTGACTCAGCGTCCGGCTGATCTGATGGGGATCACCGACCGCGGGTTGCTGGCCCAGGGCCGTCCCGCCGATGTCGTGGTGTTCGATCCCGAGACGGTCGGAGCCTCGCCACTTCGTCGTGTGCAGGATTTCCCAGGTGGCGCCGAGCGTCTGGTCTCGGACGCCATCGGAGTCGAAGCGGTGATCGTCAACGGTCAGGTGTTGCGCCGGGGCGGTGACGATCAGATCGATGCCGAGGGAGACCTTCCGGGTCGAGTCTTGCGCGGCGGACACGCATAATGGGCGACAAGGGGATGCGGCTCGCGCACTGGGCGCGAATCCAACCCGAGGTTCTGGCCGTGCAGTCGATATGGGGCGACCGGACGTTCGGTGAGCTCAACGCAAACAGCAATCGTCTGGCGCGGGCGTTGCGTGCGCGCGGTCTTCGCGATGGGGACGGGGTCGCGATCGTCTGCAGCAACCGCCCCGAGTTCGCGGAGGCGGTACACGCCTGCCTGCGAGCAGGTCTCCGGTACACGCCCGTCAACTGGCATCTCACGCCCGACGAGGTGGCCTACATCGTGGGCGATTGCCAAGCCAAGGCCCTCTTCGGCGACGCGCGTTTCGCCGAGCTGATGACGAAAGCGGCTGCTCTGTCGCCGAACGCAACCGTGCGTCTCGCGATCGGGGGCGAGATCTCGGGTTTCGAAAGCTACGACGAGGCGATGTCCGGTCACGACGCGAGCGACATCCCTGACCCCCAAGAAGGGTTTCGGATGCTCTACACTTCAGGCACCACTGGCAGACCGAAGGGCGTCGTCCGCCCGTTGAACTACGCGACGGGCCTCACCGGGCTGACCTCTGCTCCACAATATGGTCCGGGTAAGGGGCAGCTCAATTTGTGCACCGGGCCGATGCATCACGGAGGGCCGCTGGTGTACTCGATGGCGGTGCCGATTTCCCAAGGCGTGGGTACGGTGCTGATGGACAAATGGGACGCAGCCGAGGCGCTCCGACTGATCGAAAAGCACCGCATCACCCATACGCACATGGTCCCAACGATGTTTCATCGCATGCTGCGCCTCCCTGAGGACGTCCGACGCGGCGCCGACATTTCCTCGATGCAGTACATCGCGCATGGTGCGGCGCCGTGTACGGTTGCCATCAAGAGGGCAATGATCGATTGGTTCGGTCCGATCCTCTGGGAGTACTACGCTGCGACCGAAGGCGGGGGGGCTTCTGTCAGCCCTGAGCAATGGCTCGAGAAGCCTGGCACGGTCGGCAAACCCATCACCGATGATCACGTACAGATTAGAGACGACGACGGGAACGTCTGCGATCCGTCTCAACCCGGGACCATCTACCTCAAGGTGCTCGAGGGATCCGATTTCGAGTACTTCAACGATCCGGGGAAGACCGAATCCGCGCATCGAGGGACGCATTTCACCGTAGGTGATGTGGGTTACCTCGACGACGACGGCTTCCTCTTTCTGACCGATCGGAGTGCGGACCTGATCGTCCGTGGCGGCGTGAACATCTATCCGGCGGAGGCGGAGGCGGTGCTGCTACAGCACCCGGCGGTACGTGACGCGGCGGTCGTTGGTGTGCCGAGCACCGAGTGGGGTGAGGAGGTGAAGGGCGTCGTCGAGCATAGCTCCGATGAGCCCGCTCCCCCGGAGCTCGAACAGGAGCTGCTCGATTTCTGCCGGGCAAGGCTCGCTCGCTTCAAGTGCCCCAGGAGCATCGACATCGTCGATGAGCTCCCACGCAGCGACAATGGCAAGCTCTACAAGCGCAGGCTACGCGAGATGTATCGCGGAGGAATCGATGCGTGAGGGTCTGAGGTTCTACATCAATGGAGAGTGGGTGGACCCGATCGAGCCGCGGGCCATCGAGGTGATCAATCCCGCCACCGAAACACCCATCGGAAGGGTTAGCCTCGGGACCTCGGCCGACGTGGATCGAGCGGTCGCGGCGGCCAGGGCTGCGTTCGCCACATACGCTCAGACCTCGAAACAGGAACGTATCGCGCTCCTAGAGAAGGTCTCCGCCTGTTATCAGGCTCGCCTCGGCGATCTGGCGACGACCATCTCGCAGGAGATGGGCGCGCCGATGTCGCTGGCGAATTCCGCCCAGGCGCCGATGGGCTTGCTGCATCTCAACACCACGCTGGAGGTTCTGCGAGGCTACGAGTTTCAACGAGCTCACGGAACCTCGCTGATTATCCGAGAGCCGGTCGGCGTGTGTGGCTTCATCACGCCGTGGAACTGGCCGACCAACCAGATCATGTGCAAGGTCGCGCCGGCGCTGGCTGCGGGTTGCACGATGGTGCTCAAGCCGAGCGAAGTGACACCGCTCAGTGCGATCATTCTCGCTGAGATTATGGACGCGGCGGGGGTGCCTGCCGGGGTGTTCAACCTCGTCAATGGTGATGGGCCGGGTGTGGGGACTGCGATCGCAGAGCACCCCGACATCGACATGGTGTCGATCACCGGGTCGACGCGTGCGGGTGTGCGGGTCGCCAAAGCCGCCGCCGACTCGGTCAAACGTGTGACTCAGGAGCTCGGGGGCAAGTCTGCGAACATCATCCTGCAAGACGCGGATCTGGAGACCGCCGTTACCCTCGGCGTCCAGAAGTGCTTCGGCAACAGCGGCCAGTCGTGCACCGCGCCGAGCCGCATGTTCGTGCATGAGAGCCAGCACGCCCAGGCGCTCGAGATCGCGAAGCGGGTGTCCGCCGGCCTCGCGCCTGGTGACCCCGCGAGCCCGGAAACAGTCATGGGTCCGGTCGCGAATAAGACGCAGTACGAGAGGATTCAGGCTCTGATCCAGAAGGGGATCGATGAAGGGGCCGAGTTGGTCTGCGGCGGGACCGGCAAACCCGACGGGCTCGAGACCGGTTGCTATGTAAAGCCGACCGTCTTTGGCAACGTGCGTAACGACATGACCATCGCGCGAGAGGAGATCTTCGGCCCCGTGTTGGCGATCCTTCCCTACCAGACCGAGGAAGAGGCTATCGCGCTTGCCAATGACAGCGAGTACGGACTCTCGGGCGGCGTCTATTCAGGCGACCTGGACCACGCGATAGCCGTCGGCTCGAAGCTCCGCACCGGGCAGGTTCACATCAACGGCGCTAGCGCGGACTTCACGGCTCCCTTTGGCGGCTACAAGAGATCGGGTAACGGTCGCGAGTGGGGCGTCGAGGGCTTCGAAGAATTCCTCGAGACGAAGGCATTGATGGGGGTCTCTTCATGACTGTCGATACTCCGGTGATCATCGAGGCCGCAATCAACGGCGGCAGCTCCAAGAGGCGGAACCCCAACGTTCCGCGCGAGCCGAGCGAGATCATCGAGGACACGTACCGCTGTCTCGATGCGGGCGCAGCGATCATTCACGCTCACAACTCCGACTACCAGCTCACCGGGCAGATTGCGGCAGACGACTATCTCGCGGCCTGGCGCGTGATCCTCGAGGAGCGTCCCGGCACACTTTGGTATCCTACGCTTTCCGGTGGTAGCGACGTCGACGAGGTTCTCGCGCACATCGCGATCATTGCCGGCGAGGTGCCACTGCGCATCGGTGTCGTCGATCCGGGCTCCACGAACATCGGACGACCCGATGACGAGGGTTTACCCATCGGAGTCGTGTACGGGAACAGCTACGACGACATCCGAACCAGCTTTGCCTTCTGCGAGGAACGCAAACTGGGTCCGAGCCTCGCGATCTATGAACCCGGCTTCATGCAAACGACGCTGGCGTACTTCAAAGCGGGCAGGCTTCCCCAAGGAGCCATGGTGAAGTTCTACTTCGGCGGAGAGTACGGCATGTTTGGCAAGGGGCCGGGCGTCACCTTCGGCCTCCCGCCAACCAAGAACGCGCTCCTCGCATACCTCGACATGATCGAGGGCACCGGGCTTCCCTGGTCCGTATCGGTCTGGGGTGGGGACCTCCTCGAAACCCCGATCGCGCGGCTCGCCCTCGAACGCGGCGGCCACCTCCACGTGGGTCTCGAAGAACACTCCGGTGAGCGAAAACCCACCAACGAAACCCTGGTTCGGGAAGCCACGTCGCTGGCCCGCGAGGTCGGCCGCCCGATCGCCACTCCCGCCGAGGCGGAGAAACTCCTGAACCTCCCCGGCGGGGATTAACCCTTTCAAAAAGGGGACTGTCCCCTTTTTCGAGGGGTTATTCGGCTGCTGTGGCTTGCGGGGTTTGGTGCTGGCCGGTGCCGGTGAGCTGAGTGAGGACGTTCCATGCTGCTTCTTGGCGCTCGATGTCTAGGAGATGGTCGTGGGTCATCTCGTACAGTGGGCCGATGAGCTTCTTTGGTTTGGACGTGTAGGTTTTGCCGTTGACGAAGTCGCGTCCCACGCCGTGAAGGGCGTCGAGGTAGCGTTTGGCGGCGACGGGGACGGGTTGATCCATGCCGATGGCGCGACCGATCGTGGGCATGAACTTGGTGAAGAGAAACCGTTTGAAGCCTGTCGTATGGCGCGCGGCGTTGGTGCTGAGGCTGGCGCCGGGGGACACCGTGAAGATAGAGATGCGGTCGCCGAACCGGCGGGCCATCGCGGCGGTCCACCAGGATGTGAACACCTTGGTCGTCGCGTAGTAGCGCGTTGGATTAAACTTCTCGGGCTTCGCACCCTCGACGAAGTTGATCATGGCGTCGTGAAGATTGTTGCCGAACTCCTCGGGAGCATCGGTGGCGAAGTCGTAGAGCTTCATGTCCATCATCGCCGGAAGGTCGTTGTTCGCCCCCTCCGATCCCGCGATGACCACGCGCGCCTGGTCGGAAAGAATACCGGCGTCGAGGAGGCGAACGGTCAGCACGTGATGGCCGATGATCGACGAAGCAAACGCGACCTCGAACCCATCCGCGGTCTTGTTCATGGCGTCGCCGGAGACCATCCCCGCATTCAACAAGAGGCTGTCGATGACGGTGCCCCGCCTTTCGAGCTCATCGCTCGCCACGCGGGCCGATTCGATGCTGGACACGTCGACTTCCAGGGTTTCGAAGGGATCGCGGCCCACTCGCTCGGCGAGCGATTGTCGTGCGGTTTCGGCCTTTTCCAAGGTGCGGCAGGCCAAGATGACACGGCCATAGCCGGCCTCAGCGAGCTGCGCGGCGGCCTCGAAGCCGAGACCTGAGTTGGCCCCGGTGACGAGGGCCGTTTTGTCTACGAACTGATTGGTTGATTTGAGTGATGTCATTGTCATGCCTCGTTATGGACCGAGCGGTCCAGAATGTTACAAAAAAAGAGACTAGGCTCGGATGTTCTTCAAAATCTGCTCGGATACGAGCTTCAGGTCTTTGTAGGGAACGCGCGCCTTGCTCATCGGGCCAAGCCCCATGGCGCTGTTCGTGAGATGCCAGGCAACTGCGTCGATATCGTCTATGCGGGCTTCACCCTTGCTCTGCGCGACCTCCAGGGCCTTGGCAAAACCCTTCCGGAGCTTCTTGACGAACCTGTTCACGATGGCGGCAACTTCGGGATCGTGGGGCGCCAGCTCGATCGCCGAGTTGATCAAGAGACAGGACCGATAGGGCTTGGTGCTCATGCGACGGGCCATCCCGTCGAAATACTCCTCGATCGCCGAAAGACCGCCGTCGGGTGCGGCCAATTGTGCCACGACCGTTCGCATCCCCTTCTCGTAGTAGTGCTGGAGGCTAGCCAGGAAGAGACTGTGCTTATCCCCAAACGTGTCGTACAGGCTCTGCCGGCCGATATCCATCGTATCGAGCAGCTCCCGCATCGACGCAGCCTCGTACCCCTGCGCCCAAAAGAACTCCATCGCCCGCTCGAGGACCACTTCCCGATCAAACTCTTTCGCCCGAGCCATCAACACCTACCATAGAGATTCCAGACCAATAGGTCAAGAACCAGAAAAAGGGGACAGTCCCCTTTTTCAAAGTGTTAATTCCTGCGCTCGGAGTCAGAATTTCCCGCTATTCGCCCAGTCTTCGCGGGGAGCGATGGTCTCGACGTTGCTCCAGTGTTCGACGATTCGGCCGTTTGCCAGCCGCCAGAGGTTGAACACGGCCACGGCGTCCTCCTCCTGAACCGACTTCGAGTAGCTCACGACGAAGTTGCCCTGACCGATCAACTTGAACACGAAGTCGCACCGCACGCCGGCGTCCTGCGCTTCCTGAATCCGCTCCCTGCACGCGACGCGGCCGTTGTCCAGACCAACAGCGTGCTGAATCAAGTCCTCGGCCACGTAGTCATCGAAGCGTGTGAAGTCGCGGTTCTGCAGGACCTCCGTCATGAAGAGTCGGACCCTTGCCTTGTTTGCTTCGGTCTCTGGCAGATCGGTGATCTCCGTCATGCCGTCGATTTGCGTGTGCCCCGAAGGCCCCGGCCCCTTGAATGCGCTGATGACATCCCAATGCTCGATGATCCTGTCGTCCTCGTCGGTGTCGAACAGATCCATGGTCACCCACTCGTGCTGACCCTCGTTCAGTGACTGATACACGTGGACGAACACATAGGGCCCGTCCTCGATGGCTCGAACAATCTCGATCTCGCGCTTGGGGTTGCGCACAAGGAAGGGTTCGAAGAACTCCACGAAGCCCTCGACGCCATCACGGACCCCTGCGCTGTGCTGTGTGTAGCGTTCGCCGGTGTGCGCCGCCGTGGCTTCGCGGACCCGGCCGTCGCGGATCCCCTCCAAGTACAACCCCCTGGCGTGCTCGAGCTTTGCGGACATCGGCGAGAGGATGTCCGTGTTCGCCCAATTTTGCTAGTGTCCGCGCTACGCAACGAGAGGAAGCAGGAAGATGAGTGGTATCGAGGAACTATTTGGTCTGAACGGGCGCGTTGCCGTGGTGACGGGGGCCTCGTCGGGCCTCGGGGTTGGGTTCGCGCGGGCCCTGGCACAGGCCGGTGCGAACCTCGTCTTGGCGGCACGGCGAGCGGATCGCCTGGAGTCGCTTGGTGCCGAGCTCAGTGAGGCCGGGGCCGAAGTCCTGCCAGTTGCATGCGACGTCACGGACCCCAATCAAGTCGAAGCGCTCAAAGACGCGTGTCTCGAACGCTTCGGAAGAGCGGACATCCTGGTCAACAACGCCGGCACCACTGAGATCGTGCCGGCGGAGAACGAAAGCGAAGAGGCTTTCCTCCGAGTTCTCAACGTGAACCTCAACGGCACGTTCTACTGCGCGCAGCGATTCGGGCGCGTCATGCTCGAAGCGGGGCAGGGCTCGATCATCAACGTCGCATCGATTCTCGGTTTAGTGGGCTCCGGCTCGATTCCCCAGGCCGGCTACGTGGCCTCGAAGGGCGCCGTCGTGAACCTGACCCGCGAGCTTGCTGCCCAGTGGGCGCGCCGGGGTGTGCGCGTCAACGGGATCGCGCCTGGCTTCTTCAAGTCCGAAATGACCGAGGAAATGTTCTCCGACGAGCGCTCGATGTCGTGGTTGCGCCGAAAGACGCCAGCAGGCCGCCCGGGAGAAGTCGAAGAGCTCTACGGCGCCGTGATTTACCTGGCGTCCGACGCATCGAGCTACGTCACCGGCCAAACGATCGCAGTCGACGGCGGGTGGACCGCCATCTAGCAGCGGTACTACCGGTCCTTGCGGATCTGGCGCATCTTCTGGAGCGCTTCGAACTTGCTCGGGTCGACCGGGTGCGCAGTGACCGTTCCCGTAGCGTACACCCGCGAGAAGTCCGCCGCGACTAGTGCGACCGGCACCCGCGCCGTCCCGTAGACCTGGCCATTGATCTCCACAGGCGCCGTGTCGGAGGTCGGGTCCTCTTCCATGCGGGTTCGATCGGCGAGGCAAAGCAAGTGCGTCTCTGCAGGGATGTGGCCGGTGGCAAACTGTATTTCGATGTGCTTCGTGAAATGCGGGTGACGCATGAGGGACCCGCGGGCCGTGGCACCCACCGTATCGAGCTGGGTGCTGACGAATGCCGGTCCCAAGGTTCCGCCGGGTTCGACCAGCGCCGCGTGCTGGCTTTCAGGGAGCGTGTTGAGCGGATCGCGCGATTCCAGCCAAACGACATTCGGTGACAGGTGAATGACGAATCCGAACATTTCGAAGCTGTCGTCGTCGGGCGAGGTCTCGGCGTACAGCGCGCGCCAACGTTCTAGCTCGGCGGCATCCATCAGTGGGACGTCGGGGATCGAGTGGGCGTGCGCGACCAGGCGGTCCGTGCCTTTGAACCGCGTGGTCAGCTCCCAGGACTCTTCCTCCGAGCGATAGGTCGCTTCGAACGGAATCGCTTCTTCGAGCCGCAGCCCCTGCTGCATCGTGACGTCGACCGAGCAGGGGAACGTCCGAGCATGCTCGTGGACCGTGACTCGCTCCACGATGGGAAGGGTGCGGACGAACGCGTGGTGGCCGCCGTGCAGCCGGCCCGGAGGCCCTTCGAGCGCGACACCCAGGCGCATGACGCCATGCGCCCGCACCTCTCCCCCGGGTTGGCTAGTCTCGTCGAACTCGATGATGAGGCGGCTTAGTGCTTCGTGAATCGGCATTTCAACTATAAACAGCGCGAATGGTTAGATAGTGAATCGCAATGAGTCGGAGGGCGGAAGCGAGCCTATGCTTCGGCCATGGAAGAATCGCTCGCGCGCAACGGCGCGGCCCCGGTGGGCTTCGCCAAGGGCTGGTATCTCGTCAGCTGGAGCACCGATCTCGAGCCCGGCGGAGTGAAGCCTCTTCGCTACTTCGGAAAGAATTACGTTCTCTTCCGCGGCGAGGATGGCAAGGCGACGCTGCTCGATGCGCACTGCCCCCACCTGGGCGCCCACCTCGGCTATGGCGGGCGTGTCGAGGGCAACGACATCATCTGCCCGTTCCACGCGTGGCGCTTCGGCCCCTCGGGTCGCTGCACCGAGGTACCATACGCATCTCGCATACCTCCTCGCGCCGCCGTCCGTGCGTATCGGGTTCAGGAACACAGCGGGATGATCGTAGCGTACTTCGGCCCCGAGGGCTCTGAGCCGGACTACGAAGTTCCCGCGATCGCGGAGATGGACGACCCCGCCTGGACACCGCTCCAGCAGGCCCACATCGAGATCGCCACCCATCCTCGCGAGGTGATCGAGAACATCGCGGACCTCGCGCACTTCATGCCGGTTCACAACACGCTCATCGATGACTTCAAGGTGATCATCGACGGGCCACGCGCGACACAACGCTCGCTCGGCCGGGGCCACAACCTCAAGGGCGAGCCCATCCCCGTCGTCTCCGTCGCCACGTATCATGGCCCCGCGATCCAGTTCACGCGCCTCGAGTGGGCCTACGACATGGTGCTGATCAACGCCCACACTCCGATCGAGGACAACAAGCTTCTTCTGCGTTTCGGCGTCATCCTCAAAGCAGGCGAGGGCGTGACCCTTCCTCCGGCGGTGCTGGAGGCGCACGTCGCCGCCGCGCGCAATGGCTACTTCGAGGATGTGGCGATCTGGGAGAACAAGCGCTGGCGCGATAACCCGATCTTCGCAGATGGGGACGGCCCGATCGGAGAGGTTCGGAAGTGGTATACTTCCTTCTACCCCGACGCTGCCGCGCCTTGATGAGAGAGTGATGTCCACGCCCACCGAAGACCGCTACCTGATCGTCTCGACCGACGGCCACGCGGGCCTCCTGCCCGAGAAATACCGGGACTATGTCGACCCGCAGTACCGTGAGCTCTTCGACGTGCACGTTGCGGCAGAGATTGCGCAACGAGCCGCGAAGGAAAAAGATTTCCTGATCAAAGACTTCAACGAGAAGTGGCGGACCGGGAACGAGAGCAAGCTTGCGGCGGCCTGGGATTCCGACCTTCGTACCGAGGTCATCGACGACGATGGCGTGGTGGCTGAAGTCTTGTTCCCGGATGGGATCACCGAGCGAAACGCGCCACCATTTGGTGCGGGTCTCAGCCTCAAGCCCTGGGGGGTGGAGCCGAAACTGCAATGGGCAGGGGCGCGCGCCCACAACCGCTGGATTGCCGAGTTCTGCCAAATGTCGCCATTGCGGCGCGTTGGTCTTGCGATTGTACCGATGCTCTACGACGTCGAGCAGGCTGTGCAGGAGGTCGTCTGGGCGCACGAAAATGGGCTCAAGGGCATCTTGATCCCCGCGCTGATGGGTGACTACGACCCCTACAATCATCCGAAGTACCACCCGGTCTGGCAGGCATGCGAAGAGCGCGGCATGATCGTGCACAACCACTCCGGCCCGTCCCCCGACTACAACTTCGAGTTGCCCGGTGCGATGGGCGTCTTCCTGGTCGAGTTCGCCTGGTGGGCGGCGCGTCCGCTCTGGCATCTGATCTTTGGCGGCGTCTTCGAGAAGTTCCCGAAGCTCAAGTACTGCCTCACCGAGGTGAGCGAGTTCTGGGTGCCGTCCATGCTCAACATGATGGACGTCCGCGCGTCGGTGAAGCACACCAGCGGCAAGCTCGGCGACTTCCGCTCCAACCTCACCCTGAAGCCGAGCGAGTACTTCGACCGGAACTGCTGGCTGAGCGCTTCGGCGCTGTTCGACGAGGGCAGCACGGCGGTCCGCCACGAAATCGGGATGGACAACATCATGTGGGGTACAGACTTCCCCCATCCAGAGGGCTGCTGGCCGCACACCCGCGAGAAGATGCTGCAGTACATGACGGGCATTCCCGAAGATGAGCTCACGAAGATGCTCGGAACGAACGCCATCGCGTGTTACGACCTCGACGAGGCCGCACTGAGCAAGATCGCCGACCGAGTGGGTCCGGAGAAGAGTCTCTTCGTCGCCCAAGCAAGCTAGGAGCAACGAAGATGGCGCGCTTACGTTATGTGAAGAACAGCTCCGGGGACGCCCCCGCAAAGGCCGGTGGCTCCAAAATCCGCCATTCGGTCCAGTCGATTCGCGCGTTCTACGAGACGGAGGCGGAGATCGCGAAAGCGCTCTTGCCCCGGCCGCTCGAGCCATCGCCGACCGCTGAGATCTTCGTCCAGTTTGCGAATGTCGCCATGCACCTGTCCGAGGAGCGGACCGTGGAGATCGGCGCCGCCACCGTGGGCGTCGGATGTTCGTACGAAGGACGCCCCGGTTACTACGTGCTCGCGATGCCGATGGAAGGCGAGTTCGTCGTCATTGGAGGCCGTGAGAAGTATGGCGAGCCGAAGAAGCTCGCCGAGACCGCGTTCTCGATCGATGGCGATCGTGTGAACGCGAAGGTGACGCGACACGGGGTGACCTTTCTCGAGCTCGACGGAAAACTCGGCGAGCCTTCGGATGGCCCGAAGCAGTTCACCGAGTACTTCTACTGCTACAAAGCGCTCCCGGCGGCTGTTCCCGACGCGAACGACAACGGCGGATTCGATGGCGACGTCTTGTTGACGATGCTCACATGGGAGCGCGACTACAACTCGGTCCGTCACATCGAGGACGGCCGAATCATCCTCCGCGAGGCTCCCCGCGACCCGCTCATCGATGTGCCCGTCAAACGACTCCTCCGCATGGAGTTCGCCGAAGGATCTTCGAGGACGGGCGGCGAAGTCTTGCGCTCGGTGCCTGGCGAGTGGCTGCAGCCCTTCCTCGTTCAGCGATACGACGATCCGCAGGAAGGCATCGAGGTCGCTCTCGGGTCGGAACGGCAGTCCTAGAATGCGTGATTTCTCGGACAAGGTGGCGGTCGTCACCGGAGGCGCAAGCGGCGTCGGGCGCGCCATCGCGGCCCAGCTGGCCAGTGAAGGCGCGAAGGTCATCATCGCGGACGTCGACGCGGACGCGATCGCACAGACCAGAGAAGAGCTCGCCAGCCAAGGCCTCACCGTCGATGGCATGGAGGTC
>JBGUEF010000055.1:0-14471 GCA_041821485.1 Deltaproteobacteria bacterium | reverse complement strand
ATGTTGAGCTTGACCCCGAAGTCCATCGCAACGACGTGCCAGGCGCGCGCGCCCTCGCGCGGCTCCGACCATACCCCACTGCCTTCGGTCCACTCGTAGACCTCAGGAGTCGTGACTTCTCCGGTGAGGTTCTGGCCCGTCATCGGAAGCGCAGCCTTCGCACGGTCGTGCAGCGTCGCCGGGTCTTCAGTCCCGACTGCGGCCATCTGCGCGCCGACGTCCCGGATGTGGCGAGTGAGTGTGCGCGTGTCGATGCCCGTAATTCCGACGATGCCGCACTTCTCGAGATACGCGTTCAGCGACTCCTTCGTGCGCCAGTTGCTCTCGACGGCGGACAGCTCTCGCACGACGAAGCCTCGCAGGGCAGGGCGCCTGGCTTCACTATCTTCGATGTTGATGCCCGTGTTGCCAATTTGCGGAGCGGTCATGGTGACGATTTGACCGCAGTACGACGGGTCGGTCAGCACTTCTTCGTAGCCGGTCATGCCGGTCGTGAAGACGGCTTCGCCGGTGGCCGCGCCCTCGGCGCCAAAGCTCTGCCCCGTAAAGCGGGTTCCATCTGCGAGGACCAGGTGTGCTTCTTTCATCATGTTCTCAACTCATGCACGACTTTGCCCCCGACGATCGTCATGACGGGCCTCCCCATCAGCTCGCGACCCAGCAACGGCGTATTGTGCGACTTGGAGCGTAGCGCCGACTTGTCGAGAATCCATCGGGCCTCTGGGTCGAGGACCGTGATGTCGGCGCGTCGCCCCTCTCGAAGCGAGCCGCCTTCGTAGTCCGGCATCAATCGGGCGGGGGCCGTCGAGAGCGACTCCACGAACCGAGTCGGCGTGAGCACGCCGTCGCGGACCAGCTGGAACATCGACCCGATCGCGCTTTCGAGCCCGTTGATCCCGACCGAGGCCGCCTCGAACTCGCAGTCCTTCTCGAGGTCGGTGTGCGGAGCATGGTCGGTCGCGATGCAGTCGATCGTGCCGTCCGCGAGCGCCTCGCGCAGGGCCTCGCGGTCTTTTTCCTCGCGCAGGGGCGGGTTGACCTTGCAATAGGTGTCGTAGCTGAGGAGCGCTTCGTCGGTGAGGAGCAGGTGGTGCGGTGTCACCTCGGCAGACACGCGCAGGCCGCGGGACTTCGCCTCCCGAATCAGCCGAACCGCCCCCAGACTCGAAATGTGCGCCACGTGGTATCGGGCACCAGTGGTCTCCGCGAGAATCAAGTCTCGCGCGACGATGATGTCCTCGGCTGCGCGCGGCCAGCCTCGCAGCCCGAGCCGGGTCGAATGGGCGCCTTCGTGCATCTGCGCGCCCTCGGTCAGGTGATGATCTTCACAGTGCTGGCTCACCAGAAGGTCGAAGGTGCGGGCGTATTCCATCGCGTGTCGCATGACCGCCGCGTTCATGACGCAAAGGCCGTCGTCGCTGACTCCGATCGCGCCAGCGTCACGCAAGTCCGACATCTCGGTGAGCTCCGCGCCTTTTTGCCCCTTGGTGACCGCGCCGAAGGGCAGCAGCCGAGCGCCGCCATGTTCGTTTGCGCGCGCGATCATCATCTCGGTGATCGCGCGGGTATCGTTGGTCGGCTTCGTGTTCGGCATCGGACAAACCGCGGTGAAGCCGCCGGCCGCCGCCGCATCCAAACCGGAACCGATATCTTCTTTGTACTCCTGCCCGGGCTCACGCAGGTGCACGTGCAAGTCGATGAAGCCGGGACACACCCAGCGTCCCGACGCATCGATGATGCGAACCGCTTCGCCTGCCCGATAGGCAGCGCCCGCATCGCGTCCCACGTCTTTGATGCGTCCCGCTTCGATCACGAGATCAGCGGTCTCGTCGAGGCCTAGAGAGGGGTCGAGAACGCGCCCACCGCGAAGAACAATCAGCGGGGTCAGCATAGCGGTCCGCGCTTACGTGACGGACCCAAACCAGTCAACCCGGTCAGCCGGCCTTGCGATGAAGATCGTCGTCGTCGGCCGCTGCAACGGTGCCGACGGAAGAGGAAATCTTCGCTTGCGATTTCTTCTCTTCGACGCGCTTCTTCATCGTCATGACTTTGCGGTAAACCGCCGCGAAGTCTTTGTTGCGGGTGGCCATCGAGGGGGTGCCGCCGCGCAGAAGGGTTTGCAGGATGAATTCGAGAACCTGAATCTCGCCTTCGGAGAAACTGTTGCTGATGCGCATGCGATCGGATCTACCACCGGTACGGCCACATGACAATCAGTGACGTGCCATGTAGGGCCATAAGATGTCATATGCTTTCGAGGTTCGGCTCCCAAGACCCTCCAAGTCCAGAAATTCCAGGGTTGCCCATACCGCTATCAACGATCGCCCGTAGCGGCCCAAAGCCCGCTACACAGTTGACAAACCAAGCAAGAACACGGCGCCCGAAACGCCCCCCTTTTAGCGTGCGAGAGATTTTCGCCCGTGGTCGAGCGCCCCCACAGGAGCGTAGTGAGAGGCACTCATGTGCCTCGCAGCGGAGCGACGAGGAGGTAAGCCGACCACGGGCGAAAAGATCCGCACACTAGTTGTCGGCGGCGGTGACGCGGACAATCTCGTCAATCGTCGTGACGCCGTGAAGCACCTTGTTGAGCCCGGCCATGCGCAGCGTCGCAACGCCATCGCGGATCATCTCGTCTTTCACCTCGGCGGTCGATCCACCCTGAAGAACGATTTCGCGGAGCCGATCTCTGAACGGCATGACCTCGTACAAGGCGACTCGGCCCTTATAGCCGGTGTCGTTGCAAACCTTGCAGCCTGTGCCGCGGAAGGCGACCACTTCTGGAATCTTGCTCTCCGGAAAGCCGACGTCGAGGAGCACCTGCTCGTCGGTCGGGACCTGGACCTTGCACTCTTGGCAGATCATACGCGCGAGACGCTGGGCCACCACGAGGTTGACCGAGGCGGTGACCAGGAACGGCTCGACGCCCATGTTGAGCAGACGTGTGACCGTGCTCGGCGCGTCGTTGGTGTGGAGCGTCGACAAGACCAAGTGACCGGTCAATGCGGCCTTGACGGCAATCTCGGCGGTTTCAAAGTCGCGAATCTCACCGACCATGATGATGTCCGGGTCCTGACGCAGGAACGACCTCAAAGCCGCAGCAAAGTTCAGCCCAATGTCTTCATGCATCTGCACCTGGTTGATGCCCATCAAGTTGAACTCGATCGGATCCTCGGCCGTGCTGACGTTCGTGTCGACGGCGTTTAGATCCGACATGGCGGAGTAGAGCGTCGTGGTCTTACCGGAACCGGTCGGGCCGGTGACCAGCACCATGCCGTACGGCTGATGAATCGCGTCACGGAAATCCGAAAGTGGCTTCTGCTCGAAGCCCAGTTTCGTCATATCGAGCTGCAGATTCGACTTATCGAGGAGACGAAGGACGATTTTCTCGCCCCAAAGCGTCGGCACCGACGAAACACGATAGTCCATCTCGCGGCCCTTGCCGAGCTTGAGCTTGATGCGCCCATCCTGCGGCAACCGGCGCTCGGCGATGTCGAGCGAGGACATGATCTTGAGACGCGATGCGATCGCGTTCTTGAGCTTGATCGGCGGCGTCATTTCCTCGTGAAGCACACCGTCGACGCGGTACCGAACTCGAAGGACGCGCTCGTAGGGCTCGACGTGAATATCGGAAGCACCTTGCTTAATCGCATTCAGCAGAATCGCGTTGCAAAGCCGAACGACCGGCGCGTCCTCGCTGGCCTTCTCGAGGTCGAGGAGGTCGTCATCATCCTCGCCGGTAGCGACTTCGATTTCGGACTCGTCGAAGCCCTCCATGATGTCGTCGTAGGAAATCTCCGGCTGCGCATAGGCCTTCTCGAGGGCCGAGAGGATCGCGCTCTCGGACGAAACGACCGGCTCGACGTTGTAGCCGGTGAGGAACTTCACATCGTCGATCGCGTTGAGGTTCGACGGATCGGCCATCGCGACGATCAGTGAGCTGCCGGCGCGCGACACGGGGATGATCTTGTGGCGCTCACAAACCTGCGGGCTGATCAACTTCAGAATCTCTCGATCGATCTCGTACTCGGACAGGTCGATCGACTGAACGCGATACTGCTCGCTCAGGAAGTCCGTGATCTCCTGATCGGAAATCGCGCCGAGGCGGGCCAGCGCGTAGCCCAGACTGATATTGTCGTCCTTCTGGTGCTTCTGCGCTTCGCGCAGCTGCTCGAGGCTGATTCTCTTCTCGCGTACGAGGAGCTCGCCCAGTCTATTTCTGCTCATACCTGTTACTTCCCCAACAAGATCCAGCCTTAGTATATTTATTCACAAAACTCAGCAAGACTCAAGTATCGGAGGATGCACCGCCGCTAGGCACCGCATCCTGTGCCAGCTCCATGACTATGCGAGGTAGCTTACCTCTGGAAAAGGGCATTGGCGAAATCCCGGATTTCCCCAGCGTTTATAGGTGGTTTATCCCGGCACCGGGGCCCTGTTGGCTTGCCGTGGAGTGGCCGTCGCGGTACCGAGCGGGAGTGGCGAAGCCAAAAAAGCAAATCACCGCGGCCCCGAAAGACACTGCGGAGGCTCTCGAGCAGATAGAGCAGCCCCGGATGAACTGGAAGGTGCTGGGGCTCATCGGCCTGGCGCTGGCCGTCGTCTGGGTCATCGCGGGCATCCTCGAGCCCACCATTGGCTACGTGGGGGTAATCGTGGCCGGAGTGCTCACCCTCGTCGCACTCGGGTTCCTGATTTGGGTTTGGCGCCTTACGCGCAAATCCGCCGACATCGCGGCCATCCTGAAGGGCGCGACCGACAAGGAGGGGCGGCTGGCAGCACTCGAGCAGCTCCGCGCGCGACAGGCCCCGGGCGGCAAGGACGCACTCAACGCCGTCGCTCAGGCTCAGCTCGTTGCGCAAGAATCTCCGTCGGAGGCCATCCGGATTCTCGAAGGGATCGACATCGACAAAGCGCCGGCAATGGTCCAGGACGACGTCCGCGCCAACCTCGCGATGTTCTATCTCATGACGGGGCGTCCGCGTGATGCACGCGAGCTTGCCAATGACATACGCCTCGACCGCCAACCACAGGCGAAGGCCAAAGCCATGTATGCGGCGGTCGTAGCCGAGTCGTTCTCCCGAACCGGAGACGCCGAAGAGGCGCGAAAGCTCCTCGAGACCTACGACCCCAGTGACAAGGAATTCGGACAGGTTTCGGGCATGCTGCTACGCGCGCAGGTGTATACATACACGGCAACGAAGAAAAGCGGACGTGCGCGCACGGCGATGGAACAGCTCCTCGAAGTGGACCCGAACATGGTGGCCGCTTTCATTCAAAAGGGGACACGCCCCGAGCTCAGCCGCCTTGCCAAGCAGGTGCTGGCGGGCGCCGGTGCGCTCCCCAAACCAAAGATGCGCGCGCGCTAGACGCTGGTGGCCGTGCGTACCTGGACCATCCGTGAAGTCCTCGATTGGACGACGCAGGATTTCGCCGGCCGGGGCATCCCAAGCCCGCGGCTCGACGCCGAGCTGCTGGTCGCAAAGGCCTTAGGAACGGACCGGGTTGGGCTCTATCTCGACTTGAACCGCCCGCTGGTCGATGAGGAGCGGAGCGCGATTCGACCACTGGTGGCCAGGCGACGTGAGCGCGAGCCCGTGGCGTACATCCTCGGCCACCGGGACTTCTACGGCCGACGCTTCAAGGTGACCCCCGACGTGCTCATCCCACGCCCCGACACCGAGACCCTGGTCGAGCATGCACTCGAATGCATTCCCGAAGAAGCCGCATGCCGGGTGCTCGATGTGGGAACCGGCAGCGGAGCGATTGCGGTAACGATCGCAGCGGAACGGCCGCTCGCACGGGTGACCGCGACCGACATCTCGGACCGCGCGCTGAGAATCGCAGCCGAGAACGCGGAACAGTTGGAGGTGGCGAGTCGCGTCCGCTTCGAGCGAGCCAACCTGCTGACTGGATCAGAGCAATACGACGTCATCATCTCCAACCCGCCCTACGTCGCGGCGTCGGACATGAAAACGCTTCAAGCCGAGATACGGGACCACGAGCCGGTCGCCGCCCTCGAAGCGGGGGAGGATGGGCTCGATGTGGTCAGAGCTCTCTTGGTGGCAGCGGAGCCGGCCACGGCAAACGGGGCGCAGATGCTGATCGAAATTGGAGCGGAGCAGGCGCCATCCGTCGTCGACTTTGCGGCGCAGCACACAGCCTGGGAGCTAGTCGCGGTCTATCCTGACCTCAACCGTATCGAGCGCGTCGTTCACCTACGGCGTATCTGACGCAGCCAAAGCTCCGCGAACATGAGGGCGATGGCGAGGAGAAGCAGCCACGGCGCGAGCGGTTGCTCGACCCCCTGGGCGGTTTCGGACACTGCGGCTTCGGTGCTCGCCTCTCGTTCGGGTGGCCCCTTGGTGACGAGGTCGCTCTCACCCGGCGGTGCGTCGACGACGAAGGCGAAGCGCGCGCCGTGGACTCCGTTGACGAGCACTCGGTAGGCGCCAATTTCGCCCGTGTCCCGAAACGAGACGCGGTCTGCCTCAGCGAGATCCACGGTCCGACCGGATGGAGTCACCACCTGAATGCGCTGACTCGTAGTGGAGCCTGGAAGGGAGACAGGCGAGTAGGGCTCCACCGAGTGCTCGGTGCGACCCGCCAATCGGGTTAGCGTGTCGAGCACGAAGGGAACGAAAACAGGCTGGTACGGCAGGTCCGTCCAGGCGTCGTCGACCGTCGTCGCGAACATGGCCACGCGGCCGCTTCGATATCGATGCTCCACCAGAGCCGGAGCTCCATCACTGAATCGCGCCGTCACGATGGCGTCGAGTGAGGTCTCCGCAATGGGGGTGCGCCCGACTACCTTCGCTTGATCGAGCTCGGGGAGGGCGCGGGCCTGAAGCGACACCGGCCGCTCCTCCATGCGCGTTGCCGTGTATCGTCCCGGAAGGAGCTCGCGAAGCACGCTCCCGTATGCGCGCGGGTTGATCCGGTCGCCCGCAGTGATCCAGAGGCTGCCTCCGCCGCTCACGAAGCGCTGGATCAACGGGAGCCACTTCTCGTCGAGGGTCGCGTTGGCCAGCACGAGCACGTCCGAGCGAATGATCGCACTTTCGGAGAGGTCCTGCGCGTCGAGGGTTTCGACGGCGAAGGAGCGGCCTACGCGAGGGGCTACGCCGAGGGCGTGACTGAGGAACGCGGTCTCCCGCTTCCGAGGGTCGGGGTGCGGGTCACCGTCGACGAGTAGGACGTGCACGGTGTCGGAGCCCAGCAAGACCCCTCGGACGTTGTCGGCAGGGAGCACATCATCTGGATCGAGCTGGAGCTCAACCACCGCGTCGGTCGACCCCGGTGGGATGGTGAGCGCGGCCTCGCCACCGTCGGCGATCCCCCGCACCGAAGCCTTCTGCGTCTCCTGTCCCTTCTGGCGCAGGCGAACGTTCTGCTGAGCCTGGGTCTGAGAACCGGAGATCCGCACGTCGAGCCGTAAGCCCTCGGCGCCCCCTCGCTCTCCGACCACGTCTACCGAAGCAATACGGCGATTCTCAGGATTGGGTGTAGAGACCGTTTCAAAAGCAACCTGAATGCCACGCGTCGGCCATTCGCATTCCTCCGCTCGCGTGCCCGGCGTGAAATCCGACAAGACCAAGAGACGCCGGTCAGAGAGCTCGCTTTCGAGAAGCAGCTCGACGGCGGTTCGAACAGCGTCGCACAGGGCGTCTCCGCGCGTCGAACGGGGGTCGATTTCGTCGAAGGCACTCTCGGCCATCCCGAGATCGGAACGCCTACGGACCCAAACCCGTGGGGCCTTGCCTGACAGCACCACCGAGACCTCGGAGCCTTCCGGCAGCTTTCGGATGTGCTCGATCGACGAGTCCGCGGCCCGTTCGATCAGGGTCTCGCCCTCGTGAATGGCCGCCATCGACAGCGAATCATCGAATACGATCGCGAGAGCATGTTGGCGATCCAACAAGCTCGAGCTCGCGACTCGGTAGGGCGCTGCCGCAACGAGCACGAGCGCAATCACGAGCAATGCGCGCGTGACCAGCAGCAGCATGTCCACTGCTCGGAGCCGGGCTGCTCGCGTGGCGTGAATACGATGCAGGAATGCGATGGTCGGCAGGGTCTGCTTGGGAAGCTTCTGACGCCTCAGCAGGTGGGCGATGATCGGAATGGCGACTGCCGCGAGCCCCGCGAGCGCCCATGGAAGACCAAACCCCACGGCTCACCCGTCTCGCAGGAGTTGGAGCAGCGTGTGCTCGGGCGGGGTGTCGGTTCTGGCGAGGAGGTAACGCCCGCCCGCGGCGACCACCCGGCGCTGACAGGAAGCGACAAACTCATCGATCTCCGCCCGGTAGCGCCGTCGGAGGCCTTTGGGATCGACCTCGACCGGTGCCTCGCCTTCGAGCCCTTCAAAGTGCATGGGTTGCTCGTACGGAAGCTCTAGCTCGGCCGGGTCCATGACGTGGAGGACGATGGTCTGGTGGCCGCGTGCCTGAATCCGAGCCACCGGGTCGAGCGCACCGTCGCCGAGGTCCAGGAGGTCGCTGGCTATCACCACCAGCCCCATGCGGCCCGCGTGCTCGATCAACTTGTCCAGCGCCGCATGAAGCGCCGTGCCGCCCGTCGGCTGCGAGGGCTCGGCGAGAGTGCGCATCAGATAATCGAGATGCGCCGGACCCGATCGCGCGGGCAGTCGATCGCGAATCGCCTCGTCGAAGGTGATCAGTGACACCGCGTCGCCTTGGCGGGTCAGAACATAGGCGAGGGCCGCAAGGAGGGTTGCCGCGTGATCGAGCTTGCTGATGTCACCGCTTCCCCAGTGCATCGATGGCGAGATGTCGAGTGCGAGCGTTCCGCGGAGCTGAGTCTCGTGCTCGAAGTGTTTGATCGTGTACCGGTCCGAGCGGGCGTATGCGCGCCAATCGATCAGGCGCGGGTCATCGCCCGGACGATACGCTCGATGCTCTTTGAAGATCGCGCTAGCGCCGCGGTGGGGGCTCCTGTGCATGCCAGCCAGCAGACCGTCCACCGTGCGCTTCGATCGAAGGGTGAGCCCGGCCAAACGTACCGCGAGCTCGGGTTCGAGCACGTGCGTCACGGCTCGATGCTTTGCTTGATGCTTTCGATCACGTGGGCCGGTGTCACGCCTTCGGCCTCGGCACGAAAGTTCATCACGAGACGGTGGGTCAGGATGGGCTGGATGAGTGCACGCACATCGTCGATCTCCGCGGCGTATCGGCCGTGGAGGATCGCGCGCGCCTTGGCCCCGAGAATCAAACCCTGACTCGCCCGAGGCCCGGCTCCGAATGCAACGTTCTTCCGGACGAGGTCCGACGCGTCACGGCCATCCGGCCTCGAAGCCCTCGCGATGGCCACCGCATGTTGCACCACGTGGTCGGCAGCGGGAACCCGCGGCACGAGGTCCTGAAATGCGACGATATCCTGAGCGGAGAGCACCGGGGTAATCGACGTCGGCAGCGGCGCGGTGGTCCGCTTCACGATGTCGACTTCCTCGTGTTGGCTCGGGTACTGAACGTCGATTTGAAACAGGAAGCGGTCGAGCTGCGCCTCGGGCAAGGGGTAGGTGCCCTCCTGCTCGATCGGGTTCTGCGTCGCAAACACCAAGTACGGTTGCTCGAGCGCATAGGTGTTGCCACTTGCGGTGACCTGCCCCTCGGCCATCGATTGCAGAAGCGCGGCCTGGGTCTTGGGTGGCGCTCGGTTGATCTCGTCTGCAAGCAGGATATTCGTGAACACCGGACCAGGGATGAACCGAAAGTGGCGCTTGCCTGTCGTCGCGTCTTCTTCGAGGACGTCGGTCCCCGTCACGTCGCTCGGCATCAGGTCCGGCGTGAACTGGATGCGGTTGGAGTGAAGCGAGAGCGCATCTGCAAGCGTGGTGATGAGCAGAGTCTTGGCGAGGCCGGGCACGCCAACGAACAACCCATGGCCGCGCGCGAACAACGCGATGAGCAAGAGCTCGATCACCTCGTCCTGACCGACGATGCGTTGCTTGATCCGTGCGACGATCTCGTCCCGCGCGTTCGCTAGTTGTTGCACCTGCGCTACGTCGGAGGCGGCGCCGCTGGGCGGTGGGGGCGGAGTACTGCGTACGGGTTCGCTCACGAGGACCTCTTAGCGCCTGGTCGGCGGAATTGCCACATTACTCGCGCATGCCTCCGAGCTCGGAGCACAGCGTTTGCTCGTGATCAGCTTGGGGAACGGCAAGCCGGGAAAGGATGCAGTGGGGCTGGGGGTCGAACGGGTTGTGGGCGATCGCCCGGTTTGCGGCCTCCCTGGCAAGATCGAACTTCGAGATGCGGAACATCGCCGTGGCGAGACTCGAGAGTGCTGGCGCATGCGTCGGGTATCGTTCGAGAGTTAGCATCAGCGGTGCGATAGCTTCTTTCGGGCGACCCCCGGCGATGGCCGAACGGGCGTAGCGTGACGCAACGACGGGATCGCCCGGCGCCGCTTCGTGCGCCTTCCCATACTCCACCGAGGCGGCGGCGGGCCGAGAGCGGGTCCATAAAAGGTCGCCAAGCCGTACGTAGTTGCGCGCGCGTTCGAGCTCTACACCGGCGAGCTCGTCCTGCTCTGTAGCTTCCCCGCGGAGGTAGCGGGGGATGAGCCTTGCTGAAGGCGGCCTGGGTTCTTTCGACAGCCCTGTCTTCCAGCGCTTCTCGAGTGCCTTCCACGAGATTCCGGCAACACCGGCCAATGCCTTCCGTGCATCGACGCCATCGCTCACTCGGCGAAGCGCTTCCTGCAAACCTTCACGGCCGTATTCGCGGTAGTACATCTCGATGAACGAGGAGACCTGCGCGAACGCAAGCGACGCGGCCTCCTGGGTGGGCAGAAGAGCGATGGACGGATGCAGTTGGTCGAAGCCGAGCAGCTCGTCGGCTTCCACGGCGTCGTACAGCAACTGGCTGGCTGCAGGATCGTGGCGAAGAGACGCCTCGTCCCGCCGCCACCTGGTCTCGAGAAACTTCGCCAGACCCTCTTGAAGCCACACTGGCGACTGATCGAGCGTAGCCTTGGTCAGCAACAAATGGACGTACTCGTGCGCAATCGTGTCGAGCCAGGGGTAGCCGTGCATCAACGCGCCTGGCGAAGCGATCATCAGACGCCCCCACTTGCACAGCGCAATCGTGCCGGTGGTGCGAATCGCCTCGACCGACAAGGTCGACACGCCTGCAAGCGATTCCGCGTCAGGATAGATCTCGAGACGGACCGGGCTGACCATCTTCACGCCAAGCTCCGCCTCGAGCGCTTCAGTGGCGGCTTTGAGCGCGTCGATGGCGTAGGGAACCAGGACCTCGTCCGGGCCCGGTGCGTACCGCACTTCGAAATTCTCGTGGGTGACGGTCTCGTAGTTCTTCGTCGTCTCGTAGGTCTCGAGGATGACGTCCGCCAGGCCAGACAGGGCCGTGGCTGAGCCGGTGTCCTGTCGAAGCTCCGCGATGCCGTCGGCCGCACCCTCGTAGTCGCCTACATAGAACTGGGCGAGCACCTCGAGCTCGATGACACGCGACGTGCGCGGGTAGCGCTCCTCGTACTGGCTGAGCAGGACCTGCGCGGGGACCCCTTCACCAGCGGCAAGTGACGCTTCCAGCAGAGCCAGAACCTCCGCACGCGGGACCTCGTCCGCAGGGACGGAAGTCGAGAGCGAGCCGAATAGGGCGCAGGCTGCGAACAACGCGACACGCCTCATCGCAACAGCCTCTCATAGTAGTCGTCCACGGCCTGTTGATACCCCTCTGGGGGCGCCCCATTCATGGCGTCGAGGACGCGGCGGCGCCACGCGACCTCGTCGGCTTTGGAGCGGCTCGCCGGGATCTCCACACGCTGGTGATCGCGCGTCCCAGCCCCGCCTTCCTTTCGTTGACCACCGCCACCGCCCCCTGAGTTTTTCTGCTGCGACTCCAGGTGCTGCCGCAAGCGTCGGAGCTGATCGGCCGCTGCGGCTTGCTGTTTGTTGGCCTCGAGGGGATCGCCTTCTTCGAGCGCCTGGGCGGCCCGCTGCATTGGCCGCTCGATCGACTCGAGCTCCTCAGCCGCTTCATCGGAAACCGGTACGCCGCCGACTTCCTCGCGGAGTCGACGCGCGAGCTGATGGGTCGCCTGCTGGGCTTCACCTTGCTGCTGAGCTTGTTTCCCGAGCTGCTCGCGCTCACGCGGGGTCAACGCACCCGCAATGTCGGGGACCGCACCTTGGGCCGCATCGCGGAGGTCCTGTGCCCGTGCAGCCGCCTGACGGGCCTGAGCGGCAGCGTCCGCGGTTTGGCCACCTCGCCCGCGGAACATCATCGCCGAGAGCTCGAGATCCTTTGCGAGCGCGTTCGCGGCCTGGGCTAAGCGGTTGGCCATCGACAGCGCCTCGCCGAGGTCGCCTCCCTCGAGCGCTTTCTGAAAGTCGTTCAAGCGTTCACCCGCGCGTCCCCGAAGGCTGGACTCGTAGGGACCGAGTGCCTCCTCGTTGAGGCCATTCAGAAGCTCCGAGACTTCCTCTGCAATCTTCTCGAGCTCCCCGCGGGTTTCGGAAGCCAGGGACTTCTTCTCAGCGCCGACCCGGTCGAGAGCTTTCTCTCCGGTGCGTCGCGCCTTGTCGGCCATCCGCTGCTGCTCCACTTCGAGATCACGGATCGTATCCATCGCCTTCATCATCGCGCGCTCACGCGGACCGAAGCGAGCTTCGACCAGGGAATCCTCACTCTGCGCGAGAGCCCGTGTCATCGCTTCGATCGTCTGGTCGAGCTCCATCAAGGCCGCTTCGGCAGCATCGAGGTCGCCATTTGCCAGCGCCTCTCGAACGCTCCGGAGGGAGTCGGTGGACTCGCTTGCTTGTCGAGACTGGCGATTGACGAACTCCCCGGGCACGTACCGCATGGCCTCCCGAAGCTGCTGTCGCAGGGCTTCGAGACGCCGTTCGGCTCGGTCCATCGCGGCCGCGAGCGCCCGTTGCAGCTCCGGCGTTTGCCCACGGCGCAGCTCGCCGATCAGCGAAGCGATCTCGCTGCGCAGCTGCTGCATCTCGCGGGCGATCTCCGCCGCGTCGTTGAGACGGGCTTCGCTGATGAGGTCGGCCACGAGGAGAGCGTCCTTCTCGAGCTCGTTCACGATGACCTGGTCGTAGTGGACTCTAGGGCGTGATCCGCTGCTGTTCCGATAGGCGGCTGCCTCTCTTCGGTGTTTGGTCTCGAGCCGCTTCTTCATGTCGAGTAGCAACGGGACGGTCCGCGGACCGCGATGGTCACCGACATCTGCAAGGAGCGCCATCACCTGGTTGTACGGCGTGATGCTTGCGTTGCGTCTAAGCAGCGCGTCCTTGAGCCCCTTGGGCACCGGCTGCTCGAGCCGGACCGCCAGGGTCGTCAACAGCGAATCCAGCAGCTTCTCGAGATCGACGATTCGGTCCCGGCGGCGCGTGATCTCCGACGCGAGCGTGAGAGTTCGAATGTCGGAACGCCCGACGCCCGGACCGTCGATACGGTTCCCGTCCTTGGCTTCCAACCAGACGGTTACAGCGTCAGCGGGCGCGAGCGAGAACTCCTCGAGGTGCACCACCATCTCTCCCGAGAGGTCCTTCGTCGGCTCGTCGGATGGCGTCAGAATCGCCCTACGAAGATGCTCGCCGCTCGGAAGCTTGATGATGAGGGTCAGCTCTTGGACGCCGTGGTCATCTGTCGCGCGGTGCTGCAAGAGGACCGGCTGCGTGGCCTCGACGACGAGATCTTCTTTCGGAGCGACGAGGTTCACCTGTGGCGACTCGTCGAGCTGCACCTGAATCGACCGTGCTCGATGGTCGACGCGCCGCTCGCCGCCGGTGGATTCGACGTAGATCTCGAGCGGCCCGTCCGTATCGGCGACGAAGGAAGCGACGAACTGATCGCCCACCCGGTTCGCCTGGACATGGCGGCCAGGCAGCTCGACAACGACCCGGGCAGCATCGCCGATCGGGGTGATCGCGTACTCCACGGCCGTCCCCCTCGGCACGATCAGTCGATCGGCATCTTCCGCACGCTCGTTGCTGCGTTCCATGTAGCCGGGGAACAGCAGCTCCGCGTCCGTGCGCGCGACGACGTGGCTCGTCCGCACGCCCTCGGTTTCCCCGATCTGTGCGTGAAGCAGAGCGTAGCGTCCGGCGGCGGCACGATCGAAGTCCAACGACCACCAGGCGAGGGCCGCCAGCAACACCGTGGCAGCCAACGCAGGCTGAAAGAGCCAACGCCAGGGAATGAACTTGCGGGCCGGCGACGTGTCGAGCGCGCGCAACAATCCCACGCGTTGGGCAACGACCAACTCGCGCGAGAAGGCCTGCTCCGTCTGAAGCTCGTATGCACTTTGCAGCGGCGACAAGAGGGAAGGTTCCTCGGCCGCAACCAGGCCGAGCGCTCCGTGCCCCCGAAGCCCGAGCATCGGCTGGATCGACCAGGCCACTGCCCCAGTGGTCATCCCGAACACCACGCCCCATCCGATGCACAACCAGACGAGCGGCGTCATCGGCCCGAGAACCCAGG
>JBGUEF010000054.1:0-14484 GCA_041821485.1 Deltaproteobacteria bacterium | reverse complement strand
CTGTATGCCAGAGGCGGGCGTCCGCTTTGCGGCGCCCGAGAAGCTGCTCAGAAGGGACGAGATCCTGCGCGTCGTCCGCGTCGCATCAGACCTCGGGGTGCGGAAGATCCGCTTCACCGGCGGAGAGCCTCTGCTGCAACCCGGCGCGATCCCGCTGCTCAAAGAGCTTTGCGATTCGGGCCGTACCGTTCTTCTCGAAACCAGTGGCGAGCGGGACATTTCAGATGTCGACCCCCGCGTGCATCGCATCATGGATCTCAAAGCACCGGGCAGCGACGAGTCCCACCGCAACCGCTGGGAGAACATCGAGCACCTCAGCCCGCGCGACGAGGTCAAAGTCGTCCTCGCGGACCGCGCGGACTACGAGTGGGCGAGGGCGGCCATCCGGGAGCACGATCTAGCCGAGCGCGTGAACGCGGTGCTGCTCAGCTGCGTCTGGGGAGAGCTCGATCCGAAGGACCTGGTCGGCTGGGTCCTCGAGGACGCTTTGCCGGTTCGTGTGCAGATGCAGATGCACAAGGTGATCTGGGACGTGGAGACACAGGGAGTCTAGAGATGGCATTGGACCCGGAATTCGTTGCAGATTGCCCATACGGACCGGACGCGATTTGTATCGATGAGATCCTCGAAATCGACAAAGAAGCGGGCCTCATCCGCGCGCGGATGCCCACGCGTCCGGACCTGCCGCTGACCCGCGACCAGCGGGCACACCCGGTGCGTCACCCGCGGCACGTGAGCGGCGGCTTCATGGTGCATCTCACCGGGATGCTCGGGTTCATGCACACGTACTATATCCTCGGGCTTCGCCACGCCGACGGCTGGATCGGTTACGGTGGGCGAATCTATGACGCGCGCTTCGCGGCCCTCGCGACAATGGGGCCACCACTCGACCTCGAGCTCCGCGCGACGAAGGTTCGGCAGCGTGAGAACCAGGCATTCGGGCGATATGAGTTTCGCTTCACTCAAGGGGACACGCTGATCTATCAAGGCGACCAGGCAGCGATGTGGATGAAAGTCGTTGAGTCATGAGCGCACGGTCCAAGACCCTCAGCATCGAGACGCGCCGGCGCGGCACCACAGAGATCACCTCCGAGGTGCAAGACGCCGTTGCAGCGTCCGGGATCGCCGACGGGCTCTGCACGGTGTTCATTCATCACACCAGCGCATCCCTGATCGTCAACGAGAACGCAGACCGGGACGTGCAGCGCGACCTCGAAGCATTTTTGTCGAGGCTCATTCCCGACGGGGACCCCCTCTACATCCATACGATGGAGGGCCCAGACGACATGCCCGCGCACGTCAAGACCGCGCTCACGCAGACTTCGCTGAGCATTCCGGTCACCGGCGGCCGCTGCGCCCTCGGCACATGGCAGGGCATCTTCCTGTGGGAACACCGGCTACGTGGCCACCGGCGACGCGTCACGGTGACGGTCGTCGGTTAGACGCACGCCGCCCGGGACACCGTCACGCCGTGCTTGCCTAGGCTCGCGCCTGGGGCTGCGCGCCATCCTCGACGTACATCGCCTCGATGTCCTCGGCGAAGTGGTCGTTCACCTTGGAGCGCTTCACCTTCAAGGTTGGCGTGAGCTCGCCATCTTCGACAGTGAAGTTGCGGTGCAGGACCGTGAACTTCTTGATCTGCTCGACGCGCGCGTAGTGCGCGTTCATCTCATCGATGTGCGCCTGGATGCTCGCCCTGAGCTTTTCGCTCTTGTGCAGCGCGCTCGCGTCCTCGCCGTTGGCCGCCGCCCATGCCGGGCCCGCCTCCGCGTCGATGGTGACGAGCGCACTCAGGTACTTGCGGCGGTCGCCGATCACGACTGCTTCGTCGATCAGCTCGTGGTTCTTCATCGAACCCTCGAGGTTCTTCGGCGTGATGTTCTTGCCACCCGCGGTGATGATGATGTCCTTCTTGCGGCCGGTGATGTTCAAGAAGCCGTCGTTGTCGAACGCGCCCAGGTCACCGGAGTGCAGCCACTCGCCCGACAGCGTTTCGGCGGTGACCTCGGGGTCCTTGTAGTAGCCCATGAAGACGTTGGGGCCCTTGACCATGATCTCGCCGTCGTCCGCGATTTTGACTTCGACGCCTGGGATCGCCGGACCAACGCTGCCGAAGCGGTACTGCGCCGGGGTGTTGAAGCTCGTCGGGCCGCTGTCCTCGGACTGCCCGTAGACCTCGAGAACCACCAGGTCCAAGCTCGCGAAGAACTCCAGCACCTCGCGCGCGATCGGCGCCGCGCCGGTGACGCAAACGCGGGCGTTGCCCATGCCGATCGCCGGCTTGAGCTTGGAGAAGATCAGCTTGTTGGCGAGCTGATATTGCAGGCCTTTGTGCCCGCCAGGCCGCTGGTTGGCCTCCCAGCCCACCTTCATCGCCCACTTCACCAGCTTGGCCTTCACACCCGTCGCATCCTTGAGCTTGGAGGTGATGCCCGCATGGAACTTCTCCCAGATGCGCGGCACGCCAAAGAAGATGGTCGGCTGCACTTCCTTGAGGTTCTCCGGAACCGCTTCGATCGACTCTGCGAAGTACACCGGATAGCCGGTGGTGATCGGCACATGAAGCGTGAACATCTGCTCGGCGATGTGAGAGAGGGGCAGGTACGACAGCGAGCAGTCCGCGGGGCTTGGTGCGACGATTTCGGCCGCCGCGTTGGCCGTCCACGAAAGGTTGTGATTGCTCAGCATCACGCCCTTGGGCGGGCCGGTCGTGCCCGAGGTGTAGATGAGGGTTGCAAGTGCCTTGGGATCCAGATTCTCGAGCCGGTCGAGATACACTTGCTTCTCGACTTCGTCGCCCTTGGCGAGGAACTCTTCCCAGCTCATCACCATGTCGTCGGCGATGGCCGGGGCGCCCTTCATCGTGACGACGTGCTTGAGGTGCGGCATGTTCGCGCGCTCCAATCGAACCTTCCGCCACTGGTCCTCGTTCTCGACGAGAATGAGAGGCGCTTCGGCGTGGTCGACGATGTAACGAACCTCGACTGGGGAGCAGGTGGTGTAGATCCCCGCCGGCGCTCCGCCTGCGCCCATGGTCGCGAGGTCGATGACCGCCCACTCCGGACGGTTGAAGCCGAGAATGCACACCGTCTGCCCAGGCTCGAGCCCGAGCGCGATCAACGCGCGCCCCGCCTGAGTCACCTGGTCGGAGTAGGTACCCCAGTTCGTGGGCTTCCAGCTCCCACCTTCGCGGACGTAGTACGCTGGGTCGTTGGGGGTCTTCTGCGCCCTTTGCAGGAGTCGGTTGGGAATCGTGTCAGTAGCCACAGCGTCACCTCTCAGGTTGCCAGCCGTCGGGCGGCTGGGACCGGGCAATATAGGCCGAGATCACCCCGAATGTGAAGGGCAACCTACCCAGGCATGTGCTAAATCGCCCCCTTCACGGAGGAGTGGCCGAGCGGTCGAAGGCGGCGGATTTGAAATCCGTTGTAGGGGCGACTCTACCGGGGGTTCGAATCCCTCCTCCTCCGCCAGTTTGACCGGGGCCGAGACCGGGGCCGGTTCCGAGACCGGGGGGTCCGAGACCGTGACGGTGTCAGTGTCAGCGCCGGTGTCAGCGCCAGTGTCAGCGTCAGTGCCAGCGTCCCAGGTTGCGATTCGCTGCACCGCCTTGGATTCCGGCACTCAGCAGCGGTGACAAGGCATGAGCGGTGTCGCGCTCGTCGGCGGGAGGTTCTGAGCGTGCTAGCGAGAAGAACATCCCACTATTGATCCCGCCGCCCGATCGAGTAGCGTAGGCAACTCTCTGGGAGGATGTATGACGTTGCAAGGATCGATGCTTTCGCGGATCGAGGGGTGGGCCAAGTCCCATCCGAGCGATGCCGCGCTTCATGAACGCCGCTCCGATGGGAGCTGGGCGACTGTCAACTGGGTCGAGTACTGGGCGAGCGTGCGGAGGGTCGGGAAGGGGCTCATGGCGCTTGGTCTGCAACCCGAGGAGTGTGTCGCGATCGTCGGCGCCAATCGGAGCGACTGGGTGATCTGTCAGCATGGCATCAATGCGGCTCAGGGGATCCCGGCGCCCCTCTACACGACTCTTTTGCCGGAGCAGATGGCCTACATCATCGGCAACGCGCAGTCGAAGATCGTGATCTGTGACGATCAGACTCAGCTCGACAAATACATCTCGATTGCGAAGGACGGGAGCCCCATCGAGCACATCATTACGATGGACGACCTCGGCTCGACCGATCCACGCGTGATGAGCCTTGCTGCACTGATGGCCAAGGGCGATTCGGTGGACGACGCCGACCTCGGCGCTCGCCTGGACGCGGTGAGGGCGGATGACGTTGCGCTCCTGATCTACACCTCGGGCACGACGGGGCTCCCGAAGGGGGCGATGCTCACCCACAGGGGGATCGAGCTCATCAGCGACGCGGTTGGAAAGACGTTCCCTTTACTCCTCGAGACCGCGCAGCGAGGGGTGAGCTATCTGCCGCTGTGTCATGCGGCAGAGCAGGGCGTGACCAACTTCTCTGGGCTCAAGACTCGAGCCGAGACCTACTTTTGTGGCGACCTCACACAGGTCAAGGACTACCTCGTCGAAGCGCACCCCACCTTCTTCCTGGCAGTGCCGCGTGTCTGGGAGAAGTTCGAGGCGGCGCTTCGGGGCAAGTTGGCCGAAGCGACTGGCATCAAAGCAAAGCTCGCGACCTGGGCGCGCAAGACCGAGCTCGAGGCGTTCAAGGAGGAGGCCGTCACCGGCCGGCCGGTGTCGAGCTTCAAGCGAAACCTCGCCAACAAGCTCGTGATCTCGAAAATCAAAGAGGCGCTGGGCCTGGATCAACTGCAGGTCGCGCTCAGCGGGGCAGCGCCTATTTCGGTGTCGACGCTGGAGTTCTTTGCGTCGATCGGCCTGCCGATTCACGAGGGTTACGGCATGACCGAGACCTCCGCCTTTGCGTCCGTGCAGCCGTACGGAAAGTTGAAGTTCGGCACCATCGGCAAGCCGCTTCCGGGTGTTGAAGTGATGATCGCCGACGACGGCGAGATCATGCTCAGGGGCATCAATATGGTGAAGGGCTACCTACGCCTGCCCGAGAAGACCGCCGAGCTCTACAACGAGCAGGGTTGGATGCATACCGGTGACCTCGGCGCGCTCGACGAGGATGGCTACATCTCGATCACCGGGCGAAAGAAGGATCTGATCATCACTGCGGGCGGCAAGAATGTCGCCCCCGCCGAGATGGAAGGGCACCTGCAGTCGATTCCAGGAGTCGGGCAGGCGGTTGTGGTCGGCGACCGGCAACCCTACCTGGCGGCCTTGATCGTCCTCGACCCCGAGGCGCTCCCCGAGCTCGAGGTGGCCTCTCAAATCTCCGGCTTGAGCGATGTCGCGACTGCGGCTCACAACCCCGATGTGAAGCGCTACATCGAAGAAGAGATGCAAGAGGTCTGCAACTCCAAGGTCGCTCGCTACCAAACGATCAAGAAGATCCACATCCTCCCAACCGTCTTCAGCGTCGACGGCGGCGAGCTGACACCAACGCTCAAGGTGAAACGGAACATCGTGAACGAGAAGTACGCGAGCGAGATCGCGGCGTTCTACGCAGAGGGGGCCCCGGCCACCCAATCCGCCCGGGCCTAGAAAGGGGACAGTCCCCTTTTTCAAAGGGTTAATCGCACGTGGTAGGAAAAAGGGGACGGTCCCCTTTCCACGCGGAAGACTTGCGCCTAAATCGGCCTTTGATTCGCATGACCGGCTCCGATCTCTGAGCTAAGGTCGTTCCCGAGAAACGGAGGCTATGGGCATGAGCGATAGAGTCGAAAAAATCCTAGCGAACTACGCTGGTGAGAATCCTGGCGTCATCGGAAACCTCCGGCGACTAATGAACACTGGGCGGCTCGCCGGCACTGGCAAGCTCGTGATCCTGCCGGTCGACCAGGGCTTCGAGCATGGGCCGGCGCGCTCTTTTGCGCCGAACCCTCCCGGCTACGACCCGGCTTACCATCCCGCACTCGCGGTCGAGGCGGGTTGCAACGGCTACGCGGCTCCGCTCGGCTTCATCGAGCAGATCGCGGCCCAGTACGCCGGCACGCTCCCGCTCATCTTGAAGGTGAACAACAGCGACTCGCTCGGCGGGCCCGAGGAGCCTTGCTCGGCGCTCACTTCGTCGGTCGACGACGCCCTTCGTCTCGGCTGTGCCGCGATCGGTTACACGATCTACCCGGGCAGCGGTCTTCGCAATCAGATGTTTCAGGACCTTCGGGACCTCATCAACGAGGCGCGCGCAGTTGGCCTGCCGACCATCGTCTGGTCCTATCCACGTGGTGCCGGACTCAGCTCGGCAGGCGAGACCGCAATCGACGTCGTGGCGTACGCGGCGCAGATCGCCTGCCAGCTCGGGGCGCACGTCGTGAAGGTGAAGCCGCCGACCGACGTCGTCTACCAGGACGCCGCCAAGAAGAGCTACGAGAACGTTCCCCTCGGGACCTTGGCCGAGCGCATTCAGCACGTCGTGCAGGCGGCGTTCAACGGCAAGCGCATCGTCATCTTCTCCGGCGGCGCAGCCAAGGGCACCGACGCCGTCCTCGAAGAGATCAGCGAGATCGCCAAGGGTGGCAGTTACGGCTCGATCGTTGGCCGCAACGCCTTCCAGCGTTCCAACGCCGACGCTGTAAAGCTCCTACACGACATCATGGACCTGTACGCCGCACAGGCGTAAGACCTTCCTCGGAACCACGTGACTGAGCCGGTTGTCCCACCCATTGTGACCGCCGCCTGGGATGCCTACGGGGATTACAGGGAGGTGGTCGAGGTGCGCGAGGTCAGCGCCAACGTTTCGACCAATTCGGTGTACCTGCTCGTCCTCGACGACGGACACGCGATGGTGGCGAAACGATCGAGCTACGGGTCGTACGTGCACTTTCGCCAAGACCACTACCGCATCCACGAGTGGATCCACCGGCTCCGAGGGACCCGCTACGCTTCGTTCCTCGCGCCGGTGCTCCTCAAGAACGACGAAGTCTTTACCTATCGAGAAGAAGACGAGTGGGTCGTCTTCTACGGGCAGCAGCCCTTCTACGACTTTCTGCCGAAAGTCCTGAGCGATCACGAGGTCGAATCACTCGGCCAAGAGATGGGGCTGTTCCATCGTGCATGCCTGGAGATTTCGGATCGCGTGAAGCCGACCTGGCAGTCACTCGGCGCAGACGCGGCGAGCCTCCACGACGCGATCGGGAGGTCGGAGTGGCGCCGCGATCGTGGCTTCATGGATTCGTCGATCAGCTTCGTGCGGGCGCACTGCGATGCGTTCCTCGGAAATGCCGACGACCTCGGCTACCACGAGTGGACGAAGATCCCGGTTTTGATCGACTGGAACATCGGGAACTTCTCAGTCGGCATGGACGGCGACGGCTTCAAGTTTTTCTCCCGCTGGGATTACGACTGGTTCCGCATCGAGCCGCGCATGCTCGACCTCTATTTCTGTGCACGCGTGGTTCGCTCGGAGGGCGACCAAACGGCCTTCAGTTACACGGCCGACCCGTTCTTCGATGAGCGCTTCATGAAGTTCTTGCGCGCCTACCACGAGGTGCACCGGCTCACCAAGGAAGAGCTCCTCTTTCTGAAAGAGGCGTACCGCTTCTTCATCCTCAACTACGTGTTGCGGATTGGAGAGCACTTTTTCAAGCCGGACATTTGCCACCGCCTGCAGCACGAGGCGGTGGAGGAATACCTGCCGCACCTCGAGCTACTAGACTTCGAGCCCCTCCTCGAAGTGCTCTAGAAAAAGGGGACTGTCCCCTTTTCCAAACCGTTAACCCTTTCAAAAAGGGGACTGTCCCCTTTTTCTTATGTGGCGATGGATTCGCTGATGAAGGTGGGGATGATGCCGGAGGTGCGGATCATGAGGTCGGCTGTTTCGGGGAGGGTGTTGCCGGAGAGGACTAATGTGGTGTCCAAGCCGTAGGTGTTGGCGCCGATGATGTCGGTGCGGAGGGTGTCGCCTACGAACAGGACGTCGCGTTTGGTCACCTTCGGGAGTTGTTCGCGGGCGCGGGCTAGGGCGTAGGCGAACATCATCGAGTCCGGCTTGCCGAAGCGGACGAAGGTTTTTTCCGTGATCTCGGCCAAGAGGCCTCCCAGGCTGCCAACCGCGATGGCGATGTCGTTGCCGCGCATCGGGTAGGTGATGTCGGCGTTGGCGACGATCACCGGGATGTTCATCCGTCGAATCAGGTTGAGGGTGGCGTTCACGTCGCGAAACCAATCGAAGCCCTCGTCGTCGAGCAGGACGATGGCGACTAGATTGTCCTTGGGGGTGCAGTCCGCGACGGGAACTGGGATCTTCCCGGCGATCTCAATGTAGTGCGCGGATTCGGGCTTTCCGAGGTAGGCGACTTTGCCGTACGGGATCTGCTTGTCGAGGTACTCCGCAGCCAACAGCCCTGAGGAGATGTAGCGCTCGGCCGGCAGAAGCTCGCCCCCGGCCTGCTGGGCGTACCGCTCGGCCATCGACTCCGGTGAACGGGACGAGTCGTTGGTGACCACGAAGACCTCTTTGCCCGAGTCGATCAGCGAGGTGACAGTTTCGAGCGCGCCGTCGATGAGCCCCGTCGAGCTCTTCAGAACGCCATAGGCATCGAGAAAAATGACGGAGTACTTCTCGGTCGTCTCTTGGAAGGAAACCAGATCCATAGAACGGACTTATTCGGTTGGCGGGCGGGGGTCAATCGCCTTCGCTTCGCGTTTTCGGAGCACGAAGAGGACTAGCAGCACCATGAGGAACAGGACCACCCCGATCACCACCAGAACCTCGATCAGGCGAATGAAGAAGTGGTCGATCAGGCCGCGGCCAACCGTGTCGAGCTTGGCCGAAGTCGTGGCGAGCTGGGAGTCGAGCTCACCCAGAATGGCATCACGCTCATCTCCGATGGCCGCCACAATCGCGTCGCGCTCCTCTTCGACCGCATCGAAAACCGTGATGCGCTCTTTCTCGATGCCCTGAAGCAGCGCGTTGGTTTGCGCGGAGAGCGTCCCTTCGAACGTATCGAGGAACCCTGTCATCTCGCTCATCGAATTCACCATCGAATCGATGCGGCCGTGCACCCGCTCCTCGAACAAGGCTTGCACTAGGTACTCCGCCTGCCAGCGGACCTCGAGGGGTGTCTGGACGGTGAGGATCGTCATTCGATCGCCCATGTCGCGCATGGTTTCCTCCATGCTGCCCATGGCTTTGAGGCCGCCGTGCTGTTCTGGGGAGACCAGTGTGGCGAGGTCCGCGCGCGCCGACGGGCGAACGAAGAGCTTCCCTTCGATGGGGTGCTCGTCCACCCAGTCAGCCACGACTTCTTGCATCCGCTCGAACTCGTTGCCGGACATCACGTTGGAGGCAATCAACTCCGCCTCCGCGACGAGGTGCTTCGTCGTGCCCAGTGCACAGTTCTCCCGGTCGCCGAGCGTGCCCGCTCCGCCTCCTTCGTCGAAGTACTGGTGCTGCTGCTCGGACAAGACCCAAAGCTCGATCAGCCCGGCAAACGGGTCCTGGTCGAACGCTGCTGCGCGTGCCTGGGGCATGGCCCACATCCGCCACTGAAAGGCGTGCTCCCGTATGCTCGGGTCGTCCGTCGCAGCGGTGATATCGCTGACGCATGCCGCGACGAGTTGGGCGAACTGAGCGGCATACTCGTAGTCCCTCGCGCGGAGCTCATAGACGGTGACCTCTTCCTTCGCCATGTTGGCCATGAGCGAAGGCTTGTTCGGTGTGGTGTTGCAGCCCAAGAGCGACACAGCCAGCACTCCGACAGCGAGGATCGCTGGGCGGCGCCGCATCACGAACACCGCCCCCAGCAGAAGCAAGGCGAACGAGCCGAGGCCGGTGCCATCCGTGCTTCCGGGAGCCGCAGCGCAGCCGCCCCTCTTGCCGCTGTCAAACTCGTGTGACGGCTTCCCGAGGTAGCTCAGGTCCTCTTTCGCGTTCTTCACCAGCGCCGTCCGGCTACAGAGGCTGACTCGCATGGGGTCGGCGTCGTCACGGAGGGCGTAGACGAGGTAGGTCTCACCTTTCACGAACGTGTACCCGCATGCAGCACTGGTCCCGGCCGTGTGCACCTTGATCACTTCTTTCGGTTCGCCCTTCCAGACCCGCTCCACTCGGAGGGTGATTTCGCGGCCGCCAAACCGGGTGGCCTGATTCGGCTCGATCTTGGTGACCTCGCCGGTGAAGACCGCATGGGACGACGTGAGGCCCTCGGACGGGGACAGCTTGACGCAGGAGCAGGCCCGCGCCTCGCTCGTCTGGGCCAGGCTTGTAAGCCCGAGAAACAACACCGCTAGCCAGCGCATGAGCCACGTTGTAGCACGGCAGCGGCACCGGCCGGGGGGCGCTTTGACACTCCTTTGGGGGGCGGCTACATAGGCCGCCCGCGGGCCTCGCAGCGCGCGGCTCGTCTTGAAATCCTTGCTTCTTGGAGAGGTGGCCGAGTGGTCGAAGGCAGCCGCTTGCTAAGCGGCCGTACGGTGTAGAGCCGTACCGGGGGTTCGAATCCCTTCCTCTCCGCCAATCGGGGCTCCTGCCTAGGGGCTCCGCCAGTCGGGGCGCTTGACGCTCCAAAAGGGGCCGCTACCTTGCGCGCCCCGGGGACTCATAGCTCAATTGGATAGAGCACCGGCCTACGGAGCCGGGGGTTGGAGGTTCGAGTCCTCCTGAGTCCGCCACCTCGGCTCCCCGTCCACATCAGATCTCGACGCCGAGCAGTAGCTTCACGACGTACCCCCCAATGGGGCGTCGGCGATTGGGGTGCGATGTTGTGGCGTTGCGGGATTCGTACCACCTACCGGTTTCCACTCGTTGAACTGGGGAAGCGTCGGATACCAATGGTTTATTCCTCAGTCTAAAGGCGGCGAGGACGACGGTATGAGCCGTAGCGCGTGTTACAGTCGCGGCCCCAGTGAAGACCCCATCTATGAGCAATATCACATGGGTACTGTTGGGCGCCCTGGCGGTCGTCGCCATCCTGGGGCTCGGCACGTCGACCTCCCAGGCCTCCGACTCAGCGCACACCAGCGTGTCGACCGTCGAGTTTCCGCATGACATCCAGAGCTACGACGACGCCGATCTCGGCATCGTCGCGCGTATGACCCACCGGGTGAAGGTGTTCCCCTTCAACCTTCTCGGAACGGTGCTCTTCGTGCTGGCCATCGCTCACACGTTTCTCACCCGACGCTTCCGAACGCTCTCGCACCGCACGGAGTATGCCCACGAGAAGAAGATCGCGGCGGGTGAGGCGCCACGAAACTCGGTGTCCCACGCCGCACGTCTCTTCCATTTCCTGGGGGAGGTCGAGGTCGTCTTCGGCCTCTGGTGCGTGCCGCTCCTGGTCTCGATCATCCTGAGTTTCGGTTGGCCGACCGCAGTCGAGTACATCACGCACAAGGTGAACTACACCGAGCCGATGTTCGTCGTCGTCATCATGACGCTTGCCTCGACGCGTCCCGTCCTGAAGCTTTCGGAGGCGTCGATGGCGAGGGTCGCCCAACTGTTCGGTGGCACGCTTGCCGCGTGGTGGCTCACGATTCTGACCCTGGGCCCGTTGCTCGGCTCCCTCATCACGGAGCCGGCTGCGATGACGATTTGCGCCCTGCTGTTGGTGCGCAAGTTCTACGAGCTCGACCCGAGCCCGCGGCTCAAGTACGCGACTCTGGGCCTGCTTTTCGTGAACGTATCGGTCGGCGGAACGCTGACACACTTCGCAGCTCCGCCGATCCTGATGGTCGCCGAACCATGGGGCTGGGGCACGTCTCACATGCTGCTCCACTTCGGCTGGAAGGCAGCCCTCGGCATCACGGTCGCCAATGCGCTGTACTGGTTCCTCTTTCGAACGGATCTCGGTGTCCTGCAGAAAACCTTCGAGGTGCGCGCTCTCGAGGAGGAGGTCCTCTGGAGGCACTTTCCTCGCGAGGAGGGCGAGCGAGCTATCGATGCCTTGGCCTTGGAGATGGAGGCGGAGCGCGTCGCAATGGATCAGGAGATGGGAGGCCAGGTGGAGCGGTTTGCTGCGGACATCAAGCAGCGTCTTTGGGAGGAGGTCGAGAAGGACATGGCGGGCTATAAAGCCGACCCCGAGGTCGTGCGGCGGGCGTTCGAGCACCGCTTCGAGCAGATCAAGCTCTCCCGTCTGCAGAAGGAGTTTCCGTGGCTGCTCCCGAAGGAGCAGCGAGCCCCTTTCGTGGACCCCGACTGGGACGAGCGAGAGGACGACGTCCCTGTCTGGGTCATGCTCGCACACCTGGGCTTCATGGCATGGACGATTGTAAACGCGCACCACCCGGTCCTGTTCGTCTCCGGTCTCCTGTTCTTCCTCGGCTTCGCCAGCGTGACTGCGGATTACCAGAACCGCATCGACCTGAAGGCCCCGCTCCTCGTCGGCTTCTTCCTGGGTGGCCTCGTCACCCTAGGCGGCCTGCAGGGTTGGTGGATCGCGCCGGTGCTCGGCAGCCTTAGCCCACTTCCGCTAGCGATGGTCTCGACCTTGCTGACGGCATTCAACGACAATGCCGCGATCACCTTTCTTAGCACGCTGATCCCCGACTTCACCGACGCCCTGAAGTACGCCGTCGTGGCGGGCGCGGTGGCAGGCGGCGGACTGACCGTCATCGCAAACGCCCCGAACCCTGCGGGTCAGGCGATCCTCAACAAGCATTTCGAAGACGGGATCGCGCCGGCAGGGCTCTTGAAAGCCGCGTTCGTACCGACGGTGATCATGTTCCTCGCGTTCGCGGTGTTTGCTTGAGCGCCGGGGGTTCGAAACTCTCTACGTCGAGCCGACGACCTGAATAGCGTACGCGAAGACACCCTCCCTCCGTGGCATTCGCTTCGATCTGCTCGGAGGTTCCCCAGCCTTTGCTGTCGGTGTAGTGGTTGGTCCAGACGCCGCCGTTCCAGTCCATCCAAACTGCAATCGCCGAGCCGCTTCTGTTAGCCGCCAACTCGGTTGCCTCCTGCACGGAGTTCTCGGGGTCCATGCGATCAATGCGTTCGGGCAGCCCCCAGGCGTATTCGGCAGGCTCTGCGCGCGACGGCGGGCCAAGTGGCTCGATATCGATGGAATTCGTTTGGCGCGGCGCCAACACGTGGGAGGTGTGGTATGCGTTTCTTGCTTCGATTGTTTTGGTTCTCGGCACTGTTGCTAGTCCTCATCCTGAGCTGCGGTGGAGATGGACGACTGTGTAGCGGCGACGTCTGCAACGATGGGAACGCTTGCACCGAAGACAGCTGCGATCCGGTCGACGGTAGATGTGAGCACACGCCGCACTCCCTTCGCCGCCCGCCGACCAAACGCAAGACTTGCGCGTCGACGTATCGGATTCCCTAGCAAAAACCAGGCTTCCATCTGGCACGCCCGATGCACTTTCGTAACTGCACGTAGGGGCGCACTGCGCCACAACCGGGGAGGTTGTCATGCGGTACTTAGTTGGATTCATCTGCGTGCTGGCGCTGGGCGCAATGGGGTGCAGCGAAACGGGGGGCACGGGTGGCACCGGTGGTGATGCCAGCTGCGGTGCGTACTGCGACAAATCCGATGAGTGCTATCGGATCGATCGGGACGGCTGCATGGAACGTTGCGCCGATGAGTCGGCCAGAGAAGCAGCAATTTCTCAAGAATGCGCCAACGCCGCGACGGCACAGCGTGCGTGCGTAGGAGACTTGAGCTGCGAAGAAGTCGCCGCCTGGGGCTACAGGTATCCGCCAGACAGCTTTCCCTGCCTCACAGAATTCTCCGCGGTCGAGGCACGCTGCGAGAGCGCATGCCGGGACGACGATGACTGTGACGATGGCAGAGAATGCAGCGTGGACCGCTGTATCGAGGACAGCTGCTACCATGGCTTGGCGGATTGCCCTTGTGAGGCGCCTCTAAGTGACTACTGCACGGGCTCTGACTGCCAGACCTGGGATGACGCGGTTGCTGACCTCAGCGAATCTTGTGATCCCTACCGGCGAGCCGACGCCGGGCGGTGCGGAGACTTCCGGTACATCGAGACTTATTGGGGACTCGACGCCGCCACGCGGTACTTCGACGCCTCAGGCGCACTCGTGGCCCGCGTTGGGTGTACGGACTGCAACTGTATCGAGTGCGGCCCGGGCCATGACGCCTTTTGCATCCACTACGGCCCCGTCCCCGACTGCGCGCTTCAGCTGGAAGAGATCCTGTGCGAAGAACCATGGATCGCCGAGCAGGCCACACATCCGCTGCGCCCCACGTTACCCACGACCCTTGGTGACGCTCGGGCCGGGAGGTTGTGATGCGTCACTTATTGGGATTCGTGTTCGTCTGCGCACCGGGCCTGGTTGAAAGCGAGCAAAGAATTGTGCATGGTCATCGTCCGAGTCGACTGGTTTGATAGGGTGGAGACCCCAAAGGGGAGGAATCGGTTCGCATGGACTCTTGGAAGAACAGCATCGTGATCCACGCGCCCGCGGACGACGTGTTCGCATATGTGGATGAGCCAATGCATTTGGCCGAGTGGCTGCCGCCTATCGTTGA
>JBGUEF010000053.1:0-14673 GCA_041821485.1 Deltaproteobacteria bacterium | reverse complement strand
CAGGAGATCCAGGCCCGCCTCTGGTTGCGCGTCGTCGTGGCAGCCCGCCGTCCCGCAACTGTCGGCGAGGATCATTTCCGCGCTTTTCGGAGCCGTGCCGCCGTCGATGAAGTCCTCGGGATTCGACAAGCTCGCCGCGCATCCCGTCAAAACCACGGCCAAGCACAGCCCAAACGTAAGTGAAGCAAAGCGATTCATCGCGCGTGCCGATCCCCCCGAATCATGCCCAAAGCCTAGTAAGCTATGGCACTGTTCGTCGAGTTCCGCAGTATTTTTGTGTAACTGAGCGTGCTCAAAGGCGATTGAGGGCCCAGTCGTACGGCTGGAAAACCACTTCAAACTCGGCGCTTTGCGCTTGCTCCACCTCGGCCGCCATCTCCGGGGTGGCGAACGCCAAGATGAAGTCCAGGATCGTCGCGCCTCGGCCCAGGCGCCGAGCGTGCTCCTCGAAGTCGGTTTGATACCACTCGAAGATGGCGGACAGCTGGATTTCCTTGGCCTCCTGGTCGACTCGAACGTGAGGGGCGCTGGAGCAGAAGGCGCGCGTCACTGTGTCGAGTTGGTCATCGAGCAGCGCGGGTTCGAACGCGTACGGCATGAGCGCCGGGCACGATTTCGAGGCGCAGTTGATTGCCGCATGAATGCGGGCATCGATGAATCCGCGAATCACTTCGTTCTCGAGGCCGTAGAGATTGACCGAGCCACCATCGAGCGGAAAACGGAGACCGTAGAAAAAACCGAACCCTGCTCTCGGGTCCAGCCAACCGCGAACATCGTGCACGGTATCGATGGGCCAGCTGTCGACGACGGCGAACAAGACCAGCGCGTTGTACGCGTTGATGTAATACGCGAGGCGCTCGGGCTGAGTCGTGAAGCGCTCTGGCGTTGCGCGCGGCCCGATCTCACCGAGCGTCGCAATGAACCGGCGGAGGTCGCCCTCCTCTGAGCGCACGGCGTCGTAGTCGACGCCGGCAGGATGCACCCATCGACCGAGCGCTGCGTTCCACCAATTGTAGTCGAAGCTTCCCTCTGGCTGGTCCATCGGTTCCGCATCGACGGTGACCGAACGCAGCCCAAGCGCTTTGACAGTGAGCACCCCTGTGGCCCCGATGACCAATGCGATCAGGAGCACGACCGCCCACCAGCGCCCGTACCAAGACTTCGACCCCGCGTTCACATCCGGAGTATTGCACGTACACCCGAATCGTTACATGCCTTCGCCCAACGACATGTCGAGCATTACGATTTGGCACAACCCTCGCTGCAGCAAGTCGCGTCAGACGCTGCAGCTCATTCTTGATCGCGGCATCGAACCCACCATCGTCGAGTATCTGAATTCGCCACCTTCGGAGGCGGATCTCACGAACGCCTTGAAGGCGCTCGGCATCGAGCCACGAGACCTCATGCGCAAGAAAGAGCTGCCCTACAAAGAGCTTTCGCTCGCCGATGAGGGTCTGACCCGCGCGGAGCTCGTCACCGCGATGGTCGAACACCCCGTCCTCATCGAGCGGCCGGTCGTCTTCAGCGGCACACGCGCCATCGTCGGGCGACCTCCTGAAAACGTGCTCGAGCTCCTCGACTAGCCAGCGGCGCTTCGTTCGAAAGCGGACCGGACCGCCGCAGCGCTCAGGTCTGACACGACGACGGTCGCGCCCGCGGCTTCCAAGGCGGGACCATCGTAGCCACCTGTGCTGACAGCCACGCAGTGGGCCCCGATCGCTTGCGCCGCAGCGACATCGTACGGCGTGTCACCAATCACGACGACGTCGGCCCGGTCTGCTCGGGCACCGATTCGTTCCAATCCTCGCTCCAGCCCGGCGCGCAGAAGCTCCGCGCGATCGCTGTGGTCGGAGCCGAAGCCCCCGAACGAGAAGAACGAGTCGAGTTCCCCGCGGGCCAGTTTGGCATAGGCCGCGCCCTCCGTGTTCCCGGTGCCGAGGCCCAGGATCACGTCGTCGCGCGCGCTCAATTCGGAAAGGAGCGACAGCACGCCAGGTAGTACCTCGAACGCGGTCGCGATCTCGAGCTCGTGCGGCAAGTGAGCGACGTAGCGCCGGAGCACTTCGCGAATCAATCCGTCATCCGCAGTCACGCCGTATTGAGTCAGCGCCGTGCGAACGATCCAAGGATCGGTACGCCCTGCAAACTCGACCGATTCGAGACTGACCGGGCCATCGAGGTCGTCCAGCACGTCCCCGAGCGCTAGCTCGACCGAACGCCGTCCAGCGCCTCCTGCGCGTAACAGCGTTCCGTCGATGTCGAACAACGCGATGATGGGAGGCATCGCCCAAATATAGCAGCCGCGCGTTTTCATAGTAGGCTGCGCGGAGCTGATGGACATTCACCTCCTCGCCAAGCTGCCCCTGTGGCTGGCGGCGTTCCTCCTGTCACTGACCTGTCACGAGGCCGCCCATGCCCTCGCTGGTAGGCTGGGAGGCGATTCGACCGCGGCGAATCAAGTCACTCTCGACCCGCTGCCGCACATCAAACGGGAGCCGTTCGGCGCGCTCGTCGTCCCGATTCTGTCGTTCTTCTTGCAGGGTGGCGGCTGGATGATCGGCTGGGCCAGCGCTCCGTACGACGCCCAGTGGGAGGGGCGGTACCCGCGGCGCGCCGCGGCGATGGCGGCGGCGGGCCCGCCGCAAACTTCGCGCTGGCGCTACTTTCAGCGGCGGCGATCCGAGTCGGGATCGCCACGGGCTATTTCAGCTTGCCCACCGATGGGATCAGCCTCGAAACCCTCGCCGTCGCGCCCTCGGGCCTCGCACAAGGCCTGGCTCTCTTCTGCAGCGTGCTGTTCTCGATCAATTTGATCCTCGGCTGCTTCAACCTGATCCCCCTGCCACCGCTCGACGGATACGCCATCGTGCCGCTGGTACTCAATGACCGCATGCGAGACAAGTGGTTCAGTCTCTTTTCGGGCGGCGGCGCGCTGATGGGGCTGATCCTCGCCTGGGTTCTTTTCGATCGGCTGATGCCGCCGGTGTTCCGGACGGCCATCGGCTTGTTGTATACGAACATCTAGTTGGCCCGAGCAAGCGCCTCTCGTGCTAATCTGAGATCGTGCGATGGATGGGGGTCATTCTGGGGTGCGCGCTTTGGCTGACGGCACCCGTCGTGTTAGCCGACGCAGCCGACGCTCACTACCAACTCGCCAAGACTCTACGCGCGGAGGGCAGGTATGAGGAAGCGCTCGCAGAAATAGACCTCGCGGTCGCAGCGAGGCCCACGTACGCGCAGGGGCACCTCACGCGCGGCTCGATCCTTCGGAGGCTCGAACGCTACGAAGAAGCGTTGAAAGCATTCAAGCGCGCGATGCAGCTCGAACCCAAGGACGGGCGTGCGCCCGGCCTCGCGGGCGCAACCCTGCTGCGACTCGACCGCCCCAAAGAGGCCGCGAAGTACTTGGAGAAGGCGACGGCGCTCGAGCCTGAGCACACGAATCATTGGCTCAATCTGGGGGTCGCCTACCGCAAGTCGAAGAACAACGACGCCGCGATCGCGACGTACCAAAAAGCGCTCAAAGTCATCCCGAACGATCCAAAGCTGCTCAACAATCTCGGCGTGGCGCTCCGCAAGGCGCGTCGCTACGACGAGGCCATCGCGGCTCACGAGCAGGCGATCGCGGCAGACCCGTACGACCCAGATATCGCCCGTAACTTAGCGATCTCGCTGCGTGGGGCGAAGCGATACAAAGAAGCGATCCCGATCTACATCAAGGCAATCGAGCTGGGCGACGGGGGTCCACCGGATCTCTTGTTCGATTTGGCGTCCTGCTACGAGAAGGTTGGTGACACGAAGATGGCGATCGCCACCTTCGAGCGATACATCAAAGCGACCAAAAAGAGTGACCCCGAAGCGGCTCAACGAGCCCAACGAGCGGTCGAGAACCTCAAGAATCGATAGCGAGGTCGGCGAGCACTACGGTCGCAGATCTCCAAGAGCCGGCCAACGAAACGGTCTTCTTCTCGCTCCCAGGTGCTTTCGGCAAGCGTGTGCGGCACCCATTGACAGAACAGCGCCGAGCTGTGCCTCCGTCGCCGCACGGTCGGCGCCCATGAGCAAGTGGCGCCCGTCGGTGGTCGGCAAGAAGTAGTGTGGGTCGCGTCGAATCAAGGGGAACGACACGCCGAGCTCGTGCATGAGCTCGGGGGGCATCAGGCCGAGGAGATACGCGCCGGTCGATTGCCCGACACCGGGCGCGCGCTTGAAGGGATACTCGGTTCGGCAAGCGCCTCCGGCGACCGGCGCGGCCTCCAAGACGCGAACACGCAACCCTGCACGCGCCAACATCAACGCCGCAACCAGGCCGTTGTGCCCGGCGCCCACGATCAACACGTCTACGGACCCCATGGCCTCAGTTGATGAAGAAGCTGAAGCCGCCCTCGATGGTCCAGGCATGGTTCGGCGCGCCGGGCGGCATCTTGAAGTACCGCATCCATCGGCCGCGCACTTCGAAGCCCAACCACTCGAGGAAACCATATCCGAGCCCGGCGAACGCGCCAATCGTGCCGGTGCCCTCGACGCGGGTCACCAGCGGGACGCCGAGATACCCCCCAGTGAAGGCGCCTGAGAGACGAAGCTTCTTGATGTTGCCTCGGAGTGCGAGCTGAGCGCCACCACCGAAGCCGGGATCGTCGAGCGGCCAGCTCCTGCCGAGCCACTGAAAGTAGGCGCCGATATGCAAGGGCCCGGCCACTCCGTAGGAGCCGTCCAGCCAGAGGGACGGCTGCCATTTCCGCTGGTCGGAGAACTTGGAGATCGTGCCACCAAAGACCCCGTCGAAGATGACGAGGTCATAGGGATCCGCAGACGCCGTCCGTATGGGGTCGAGCACCGACAACGAGCACAGCACCGCAAGCATGAGCGCGAATCGCTTCACGCCCATGGCAGTTACCACGACTCAGGTAGTGGCTCCCAAAACCTGGGGGCAAAAAGGGCGGCTCAGCCGGCTATCGCTTGGACGATGGCATCCGATACGTCGAACTTCTTGAGGAAGTCAGCCCGGGCTTCCTTCATGTGGCTGACCCACTGCTCGTAGTCCGTGTGCCGTCCACGGCCGTCGTAGAAGCGGCTCGGATTGAGAATCTCGGCTGGCACCTTTTCGACGAGGTCCGCGTTCTCCGGCGCATCGACGTCGACGATCTCGTAGCCGAAGTCCGGGTCTTTCTTCCACTTGATCTTCTCGCTCAACAGGGCCTCCAGCATCGCACTCGAATGCCGGATCTTGATGTTGAGCGCCTTGTTCTCTTTCGCGTCGCTCGCCTCGCCGCCGATGTAGCCGGTGTTCATCAGCCACATCGTCACGCCCGGCATGGTGGCCGCGAGCTCAGCGAAACGCTTCGCCTGAAGCCCGTGCTTCGCCGGGAAGAAAGGCTGCGTGAATGGCGAACGCGTCTTACCGCGGTCCTTGCCAGCCGCACTGGTCTTCGAGGTCTCTCCAAGCATGAAGTAACCAGCCGCCTGCTCGGGCGACGTGAAGCGAACGATGCCGGGCATTGCGGCGTCGTAGCCTTCATCGCGGTTGAGGATACCCATCGACTTGACCTGCGGAATGTTGTGCAGGTCGGCAGCATCAGGAATCGAGCTCATCGGCACGATCGAGCGGCCGTTTTGCGTCCAGACCACGAAATCCCAACCGTCCGCCGGAATGCCGTGGCTGTTGACCAGATCATCGACTTTCACCTCGCCAGAAATGTACTTGTCGACGTTCTCCGTGTTGGCGCCAGTGGCGATGAGAATGTCGCGAAGCCGGCTGACTTCGTCGATCGAAAGCACGCCCTTGGTGAAGTGGAACGAGCCATCCGGCTCGAGGAAGACATTCTCGATCCAGGCCTCGGAGCCAGTGGTCGCGGTGAACAGGACCGGCTCGGTCTCGAGCGACAGGCCGTCAGTCTTGGCGAAGCAGCCGTTCTCGGTAATCGACAGAGCGCCATGAGGCCAAAGCGCCACCATGTCGTCCTGAATCGGCTCGGTGATGTCACCCTGTTTCGAGAACGTGGTGGTGGTCTTGCCGGTGCCCGAGAGCCCCATGATCGTCATAGTGAGCTTGCCGCCACGCGCATCGGTAACCGCCTTCGCGCCTGCGTGCAGAACGAGCCCGCCCTTTTGATACACGTAGTGGTTGAGCATGCGAAGGATGCCCTTCTTCGACTCGCCGAAGTAGTCGGCGCCCATGACGTACGTCGTCCAGTTCTCCATATCGACGATGATCGCCTGACCACCAGGCATATCGTCGAGCATCAGGTCCGGCGTGTAGAAGAGCCGAAACGTGGGCTCGAACGGCGCGGCCAACTGTTCCGCGGCCTCGACGTCGGAACGGGGAAACGCGAGGATCTGTTGCATGCCGGCAATGTTCGCGCCCTCAGGTGTGTAGAGCCAGGTCGTACCAAAGGCGCCGTCACCAAGACCCACGTAACCATCGATGGCGATGAGCTTGCCTTTTTCGGCGATGTACTTCGCCTGGCGCTCGATCAAGCCACGGGCCTTGTCCGGGTCAATGATCTGATGGCTCCATCGATCCTGGGTATCGATGATGTACGTGTAACCGGCCATGCGCGCTTTGTTGCGCGACACCTTGTTGATACTGCCAACCGCCGTCTGCTGAACGCACGGGGTGTGCGCTAGCGCAAGCTCGCGCAGCTCGGGCTGGGTTGGGTTCTCGATGTACTCGACGTCGAACGGACGGGGGTCTCGGGTCGCCATAATCTCTCCGTTTTCGTCTTGGCCTCTGGGAGCAAAACGCCCATTGGGCAAGCTCAGACAGTGCCATATGCCAATGTTTCTTGCGAGTGTCCAGGTCCAGCGAGAGTTGCAGCCCACCGGACACGAAGTAAGCTCCGCGCCGTGCGTGCGCTGCCGCTAAATTTTCGCGAAGGCTCGCGTTTTGACGAGTCCAGCTGGAGCGATTGGCGCTGGCAGGCGCAGCACTCGGCCACCGATTTACAAGCTCTCGACAAGGCTCTGACCCTGACCGACGCGGAGCGAATCGGCGCCAGCCGTGCGATGGCCGCGGGACTGCCGATTTCGATCACCCCGTACTATCTCTCCCTCTGTGACCCGCTCGACCCAAACTGCCCAATTCGACGGCAGTGCATCCCCCGGGCCGAGGAGGCGATCGCTGTCGAAGGCGACCTCCGCGACCCCTTGGGTGAGGAGGCCCACGAGGTCGCGCCTCATCTGATTCGGCGGTACCCGGACCGTGTTCTCCTGGTCGCGACCGATCGTTGCGGCGTCTACTGTCGATTCTGTACGCGATCCCGGCTTGTCGGGGATGGAGGGGGGGCACGCTCGATGGCCGCACTCGAGCCGGCATTCACGTGGATCGAGGCCCATCCCGAAGTCCACGACGTCATCGTCTCGGGCGGCGATCCCTGCGTGATGTCCACCGAGCGGCTGGCCCGGTTGCTCCGCCGGCTCCGTACGATTGACCATGTCGACTACGTGCGTTTGGCCACACGGGCGCCGGTCACTCTCCCCCAGCGGATTACCAAGGAGCTCTGCAGCGCCATCCGGGAAAGCCACGAAGCCACCTGGATCATGACCCATTTCAACCACCCGAAAGAGCTCACCGACGAGGCTCGCGCGGCCTGCGCGCGCCTTGCGGACGCTGGCCTGCCAGTCATGAATCAGACCGTCCTGCTTCGAGGGGTCAACGACGATTCGAACACGCTCGAAGCGTTGTTTCGAGGCCTGGTCCGCTCGCGCGTTCGGCCCTACTATCTCTTGCAAATGGACCCAGTCCGCGGAACTGGGCACCTGCGGACGCCTTTGCGGCGCGGGGTCGAGCTGATGGCAGCCCTTCAAGGGCGCGTCAGCGGGATCGCGCTCCCAAAGCTCATCGTCGATACACCGGGCGGCCTCGGCAAAGTACCGATCGGGCCGAATTACCTGGTGAGCGAGGAAGGCGGCGTCACGGTGCTGGAAACTTTCCGCGGCGACTTCGTGGAGTACTACGACCCCCCCGCGCTCTGAAACCTCTGCTTTTTCCGCCCGCCAAGTGGCAAGCAACGGCCGGTGGATGTATGAATCGGCCGCCTGGCACGCCGGGCTCTGAGGAGAACCCATGCAACGAGCCCTGACGCTGCAACAAACGACCATCGGCAAGAAGGTGATCATGGCCCTCTCCGGGCTCATCATCGTCGGCTTCACGATCGGCCACTTCCTGGGCAACCTAAACCTCTACCTCGGCCCCGAAGCCATGGACGGCTATGCCGAGAAGCTTCAGAGCTTGCCGCCTCTCGTTTGGGGAACGCGGTTGGTGCTGCTCTTTGCGCTTGGCGCCCACATCTCGTCCGCCCTCTCGCTATGGGCGCGCAATCGTCAGGCTCGGGGCTCGCGCTATCAGAAGCGCAAGGACCTCGCGACCGACTACGCAGCGCGCACGATGTATTGGTCAGGCCCGATTCTTCTTCTCTTCATCATCTACCACTTGTTGCACTTCACGATCCTTCCGGCTCATCCCGGTGAGGTATATCGGAACGTGGTCGAAGGGTTTCAGGACCCGTTGATCGCCAGTGTATACATCGTGGGCAATGTCGCCCTCGGCTTTCACATCTTCCACGGCATCTACAGCGCGTTCCAGACGCTGGGCGCCAACCATCCTCGCTACAACTCGTATCGCCGCGATGCAGCCATCGCGATTTCGGCCGCGATCACGATCGGGAACCTGTCGTTCCCGATCGCGGTGCTCGCGGGGATCGTCACACTGTAAGGGTCGTCATGCAACTTCGATCGAACGAACCGACCGGTCCCATCGAAAACCGCTGGGAAAAGCACAAAGAGGCGAACAAGCTCGTCGCGCCGGCCAATCGCCGGAAGTACACCGTCATCGTCGTCGGCAGCGGGCTTGCTGGTGGCGCGGCAGCCGCATCGCTCGGCGAGATGGGCTACAACGTCAAGTGCTTCTGTTATCAGGACAGCCCACGGCGCGCGCACAGCATCGCCGCCCAGGGCGGCATCAACGCCGCCAAGAACTACCAGAACGACGGCGACAGCATCTATCGCTTGTTCTACGACACCGTGAAGGGCGGCGACTTCCGCTCGCGTGAGTCGAACGTGTACCGGCTCGCCGAGCTGAGCGTGCAGATCATCGACCAGGCGGTGGCGCAGGGTGTGCCGTTTGCCCGCGAATACGGCGGCCTCCTCGGCAACCGCTCCTTTGGTGGCGCACAGGTGTCTCGCACGTTCTACGCGCGCGGGCAGACCGGCCAGCAGCTCTTGCTCGGCGCCTATCAGGCACTCAGTCGCCAGATCGAGGCCGGTACGGTCGAGATGTTCTCGCGAACCGAGATGCTCGACGTGATCATTCACGACGGTCGCGCACGCGGCATCGTCACGCGCTGCATGAAGACCGGAAAGGTCAGCCCACACATCGCCGACATGGTCGTCCTGTGCACCGGTGGCTACGGCAACCTCTTCTACCTTTCGACGAACGCCAAGGGGTGCAACTGCACGGCCGTGTGGCGCGCCCACCGCCACGGCGCCGCGTTTGCAAACCCCTGTTACACGCAGATCCATCCAACCTGCATCCCGCAGGCCGGCACCTATCAGTCGAAGCTGACGCTGATGAGCGAGTCGCTCCGCAATGACGGACGCGTCTGGGTCCCACGCAACAAGGAAGACGTCACCAAGCGCCCGGAGGACATTCCCGAGGCGGACCGCTACTACTACCTCGAAGAGCGCTACCCGGCGTTCGGCAACCTCGTTCCGCGTGACGTGGCTTCGCGCAACGCCCTCTACGTAACCAACGATGGCCTGGGGGTAGGACCCGAGGTCGATGGCGAACGCAGAGGGGTCTATCTCGACTTCAGCGAAGCGATCGGCCGTCTCGGCGAGCAGACGATCCGAGAACGCTACGGCAACCTCTTCGACATGTACGAACGCATCACGGGCGACAGCCCCTACGAGACGCCGATGCGCATCTACCCGGCGACCCACTACACCATGGGTGGCCTCTGGGTGGACTACAACTTGGAGACGACGATCCCGGGACTCTTCGCCGGCGGCGAAGCGAACTTCTCCGATCACGGCGCAAACCGTCTTGGCGCCTCGGCCCTGATGCAGGGTCTGGCAGACGGGTACTTCGTGCTGCCGTTCACGGTGGGCAACTACCTGGGCGAGGTGCGCACGCTGCCCCCTCTCGCCGAAGATCACGCCGATGTGACGGGCGCGGTCGAGGCCGTCGAGGAGCGCGTTCAGAAGTTGATGAACGCACCCGACGCCAAGCACGCGCCGGAGTACTTCCACCGCAAGCTTGGTCGGATCATCTGGACCAAGTGCGGCATGTCTCGCAACAAGGAGGGGCTCGAAGAAGCGCTCCGCGAAATTCCGAAGCTCCGCGACCAGTTCTGGCGTGAGGTGAAGATCACGGGAAGCGGAGAAGATCTCAACCAGACCCTCGAGCGGGCGGGACGCGTCGCCGACTTCTTCGAGCTCGGGGAGCTGATGTGCCTCGACGCCTTGAAGCGCGAGGAAAGCTGCGGCGGTCACTTCCGTGAAGAGCACGAAGAGAACGGCGAGGCTCTCCGAGACGACGAGCACTTCAGTTACGTCGCCGCGTGGGAGTGGACCGGCAACCCCGGCGAGCCCCGGCTCAACCAGGAGCCTTTGACCTTCGAGTACGTCAAGCCCACCAAGCGGAGCTACAAGTAAGGGGCCTATCGATGAGTGAAGAACTACTGAATCTGACTCTCCACGTGTGGCGCCAAGACGGGCCGAATGCCTCCGGCCGTTTCGAGACCTACCAGGCGAAACAAATCACGACGCACATGTCGTTCCTCGAAATGCTCGACGTCGTGAACGAAGAGCTCATCGAAAACGGCAAATTGCCGATCGCGTTCGACCACGACTGCCGAGAAGGCATCTGTGGCACCTGCGGGATGGTGATCAACGGCGTGGCCCACGGCCCTCAGAAGCTCACGACCACCTGCCAGCTCCACATGAGGCAGTTCAAGAACGGCGACGAGATCTGGCTCGAGCCTTGGCGGGCGAGCGGATTCCCGGTTCTCAAAGACCTGGTCGTCGACAGGACGGCCCTCGACCGCATCATCCAGGCTGGCGGATACATCTCGATCCGAACGGGAAGCGCTCCCGAGGCCAACGAGATGCCAATCGCCAAAGCGATCGCTGACCAGGCGATGGACGCGGCGGAGTGCATCGGTTGTGGCGCCTGTGTCGCGGCTTGCCCCAATGCGTCGGCCAGCCTCTTCACCGCAGCCAAAATCTCTCACCTGTCGTTGCTTCCGCAGGGACAGGCCGAACGCCAGGACCGCGCCCGGCAGATGGTCGCGCAGATGGACGCCGAAGGCTTCGGTGGCTGCACGAACCACGGCGAGTGCGAAGAAGCATGTCCGAAGGGCGTAAGCCTGAGGTGGATTGCGCGGATGAACCGCGAGCTCGTGCGCTCCATGGTGAAGGCCGACACACCGATCGAGAGCCGCAAGCGCTAAGCGCGTCTGCCGTCCCAAACGAATCGGGCGATGACGCCGACGACCGCTATGACGACGAGGATCAACGTCGCGACGGCGTAGCGTTCGGCCAAGTCGCGCAGCACGTCCCAGTTGCTGCCAACGGCGTAGCCGATGCCCATCAGGAGTGCGTTCCAAAGCGCCGCGGAGATTCCTCCAAAGACGATCACCGGGCCCACGTTCATTCGGGACACGCCGGCACCGACGAAAAAGAAAGCTCGAAGAGCCGGTAGGAAACGGTTGGCGACGAGGTACATCGCGCCGTGTTGGTCGTAGCCACGACGCACTGCGTCGAGAGCGCGCGTCGCGCCTGGGGTTTTCAGAAACGAAGGCCAACTCTCTTCGTGGTTCGCGAGCCACACGCCAAAACCCCAGGCCGCGAGCCCCCCTAGAAGCGCGCCTAAGGTCATCGAGAGGTACACGAGCACCCAACTCAATTGGGCGCGAACCGCCAACGCAACCGCAAAGAGAGCGACGGTGTCTCCCGGGACTGGCGGGAAAATATATTCGATCGCCGCAGCCGCGACGACGAGCGCGTAGGCCCAGTACTGTGGGCCGTGCTCCAATGTGTGCAGAAATTCGTCAAGCATTGGAACAGCACATAGGCTTGTGATCAAAGCCGGTGTAGCACATTGCTCGGCTCGACATCAGCGATCCATGAGTCAATCTACTTCAAAGCAAGGTTAAAATCGTGGCGTGCGCAGATCCTTTGATGTCAGTGCTTCAACGTCCCAACGTACGGGTCGAGGACGTTGCCATTGTCATCGCCAAGGAAGCCAACCCGCTTCTCGATGACCACGCGGTGCGGCGCGGCCTCGACGGTCTGGGCGCCGAAGTATTGATCCGACGTGGCCTTCGTTCGACTCCCGAGCGCGACGGACGAATCCTCGCAGAGTTGCTCTTCGAGGAGCTCGGCTTCGAGGGCGAGCGCGATGATTACTACAATCCGTACAACAGCTACCTCGACAAAGTCCTGATCCGCCGCAAGGGAATTCCGATCTCACTTTCGGTGCTGACGATGGCCGTCGGCGAGCGCGCCGGCATGGAAGTCGAAGGCGTCGGGTTCCCCGGTCACTTCTTGGTTCGCGTCGGCGGTCCGGACGGCGTCTATCAAGACCCGTTCCACGGCGGTGAGCTTCTCGACAGTCAGGGTTTGCGAAAGCTCGCCGGACAGTTCCTCGGAGCAGAGATGGCGCTGCATCCGAGCTACCTCGAGCCGGTGGACTGCCTCACCATCACGATTCGCATGTTGGCGAACCTGAAGAATGCGCATCGCCGCCAGGGTGACTACGCGCGAGCAATGCTCGCATGCGACCACTTGGTCGAGCTGACACAGGCGCCGGAGCACCGTCGTGACCGCGGTCTACTCGCTCACGCACTGCGCACCTACGGAGCAGCCTCCGAAGACCTGGCCGCCTATCTGGAGGCCCGCCCGGACGCCAAGGACGCCCACGTCATCAGCCGCGCCCTCGAAGAGGCGCGAGAGCAAGCCAACCAGGTTTTGCACTGATTCGCTGACTCTGGGCGACCGCTTTACACCTGCCCACGGCGTGCAATGACTCCGCCCGACCGGTGAGCCCGCATGTCCCTCGAATCCCTCAAAGCACTGTTTCGGCCTGAACTCGACGAGCTATCCGCGTATCGGGTGCCCCCTGCCCCGCCCACGGTGAAGCTCGACGCGAACGAGAGCCCATTCCCCTTGCCTCCCGAGGCCCGCGCGCGAATCGCCGCGGTCCTGCACGCGACGGAGATGCATCGATATCCCGATGGGCGAGCGACAGAGCTGCGCGATGCACTCGCTCGTGGGCTTGGTGGAAGCCCGGACGAGTACGTGCTTGGCGCAGGGTCGGACGAGCTGATCGCATCGCTGGCGACGGCGATGTCGCAGCCGCGGCTGGGCGCCGAACGGCCGGTGGTCGTCTTCCCGGACCCCACCTTCGTCATGTACCGAATGACGAGTCGCGCGCACGGCTGGGAACCGCTGGGCGTGCCACTCGACGGCGCCTGGGATCTCGACGCGGACGCTATGGCCGATGCGCTCGGGCGTACCAAGCCAAACCTCGTGTACTACGCGAGCCCGAACAATCCGACTGGCAATTGTTTTTCGCGCGACAAGATCAAAACCCTCGTCGACGCATTTCCGGGGACGCTGCACGTGATCGACGAAGCGTACGGCCCCTACTCCGGACAGTCGTTCGCGACGTTTGCGGAGGAGCGGCCTCATTGCGCGCTGATGGGCACCTTGTCGAAGGTGGGCTTTGCGGGCATTCGAGTCGGATGGGTGCGCATCCACGAAGCTTTGGCTGCGGAGCTCGAGAAGGTACGTCAACCCTTCAACTTGAACACGGTCTCTCAGGCCATTGCGACGCTCGCGTTGACCGACCTGGCACCGCTTCTCGAAGAGGGCATCACGACCGTCGTCGCCGAGCGCGAGCGACTGGCCACCGAGCTCGACCGCTACGAGGCGCTCCAATGCTTCCCGAGCGACGCGAACTTCCTGCTCGTCCAGTACGCGGGCGAGGTCCTGGAGCTCTGCCGCGCTCTATTGGACCGCGACATCGCTGTGCGGCAGTTTTCGACCGGTGATTCGCGGCTTCGAAGCTGCATCCGGATCACGATCGGCACTCCCGAAGAGAATCAACGTCTCGGTGAGGCGCTAAACGATATACTAGGCTGAACGATGTCCGTAGCACGAGAGGTGACGCCCGATCGGGCCATTGACGCATTGACCTGGGCGGCCGACGTGGCCGGCGACCCGGCACTGCTCGAACAGAAGCGCGAGCGCCCCACCCCAGCCGAATGGCGCTCGGTCCCGCAGGCTGTGTTCCGCGAGCACATGGACCGACTGCTCACTTCAAAGCATCCGGAACCGGGGCTCGACGCAGTCGAATCGGTGGGCTGCCTCGATGCCTGGCTTCCGGAGGTCGCGGCGATGGTGGGTTTCGGCGACAACGAGTGGCGCCACAAGGACGTCTGGTTGCACACCAAGCAGGTCGTGAAGCAATCGGTTCCGCGCATCGAGGTACGCTGGGGCGCACTACTCCACGACATCGGCAAACCCAAGACGCGCCGCATCGACGACCACGGCAACGTGACATTCCACGGCCACGCTGAAGTGGGCGCTGCCATGTTCCGTAAACGCGTCGCCGAGCGCCTCGGCTTCGAGGGCGCCGAACGTGAGCGCGTGCACTTCCTGATCCTCCAC
>JBGUEF010000052.1:0-14770 GCA_041821485.1 Deltaproteobacteria bacterium | reverse complement strand
CTGGACGATCTTCTGTCCGAGGTCGACGAGCTCTGGACGATTTATCGCAACGCGACGGGGGCTGACGATGCTCGCTGATCATGCGAAAGCCATGCAACGCGTCTGCTTCGGCGCAGAACCAGGCGAGGCCGACCTCGAGCTATTGGGGTCGCGCGAGCGCTGGCTGGTCTATCGAGACCTCGTGCGCAATCGGCTCAACCACGTGATCAGAGTCGCTCTAGCTCGCACCAGAGACGCGATTGGGGAAGACACCTTTGCCCGCGCCGTGGATGAGTGGTTCAGCGCAGGCAGCCCCAAAACCCGATACTTGCGTCACATTCCTGGGGAGCTCGCCGAGTTTGCGATTCCCATTTGGCAACGCACGGAGGCACCCTGGGTTGCCGATCTCGCAGGCTACGAGATCACGGCCTGGGACGTCCGACACGCGCCCGCAGATACCGCGCCCTCGAGCGAATTCGCCTTCGACCGCAGGCCAGTCCTCGCCACCGCGGTCAGAGTTCTCCGCCTCGCGTACCCGGTCCAAACCAAACCGACCCCCGATGCAGGCTACGAACCGGACCCCACGATCCTCTGCCTGTACCGCGACCGAGACCACAGGCCGATCCCGCGCAAGCTCAACCCACTCGCCGCAGACCTCCTCGAAGCCTGGCGCGCCACCGATCAAACCGTCGCCGAATCCGTCCAACGAGTTGCGGCCGCCCACCACACCCAAATCGGACCCGAGTTCATAGAAAAACTCTCCACCCTAGTCGCCGACCTCATGCAACGAGGCATCCTCCTAGGGGGACACTCTCCGCCTCAGTAGCCTTCTACTTTGCTTATGATTTCGTTCATGATTTCGCGGGTGCCGCCGCCTATGGGGTAGAGGCGGGCGTCTCGGTAGAGGCGTTCCACGACGTATTCGCGCATGTAGCCGTAGCCGCCGTGGATCTGGACGGCCTGGTCGCACACCGCGGAGCACGCGTCGGTCGCTGTGTTCTTGGCCATCGCCGCGAGGGCGGGCGTTTGTTCGCCGGCGAGGTAGCGTGTAACGCACTCGCCGGTGAGCGCGCGGGCTGCTGCAATCTGAGTTGCCATGTCAGCGAGCTTGTGGCGGATGACCTGGAACCCGGCGAGGCTCTTGCCGAAAGCGTGCCGTTGCTTCGCGTACTCCACGGCCTCCCGATACGCCAGCTCGGCGATCGCAACACACTGGCCGGCGATGAAGAGGCGCTCGGTAACGAAGTTCATCATGATCATCAGGAAGCCAGCGCCTTCTTGGCCGATCAGGTTCTTCGAAGGCACACGGCAATCTTCAAACGCGAGTTCCGCAGTGTCGCTCGCCCACCAACCGGTCTTCTTGAGTTTGCTCGATACCGTGAAACCTGGCGTATCGCTCTCGATGACTAGCATCGAAATGCCCCCGTGCCCTTCCCCGCCCGTCCTGACGGCCGTGGTCACGAAGTCCGCTCGGCATCCAGACGTGATGAAGGTCTTCGCACCATTCACGACGTAGTGATCCCCGTCACGCACGGCCTTCGTCTGAACAGCAGCCACATCGCTGCCCCCACCAGGCTCTGTGATTCCGAGGGAGCACACCTTCTCGCCAGCAAGTGCGGGGCGGACGAACCTCTCCTTCTGCTCGTCATTGCCGAACTTGATGATCGGAGGAATCGCGATGCCGTGGCTACCCAGGCCCACCAGAGTGCCGACGGACTTTCCCGCAAGCACCATCTCCTCAGATGCGCACAGCACGTGGGTGAGGTCACCCCCGTCGCCTCCGAGCTCCTCCGGATATCCGATCCCTAGGAACCCAGCCTTTGCAGCCGTCTGGTAAAGTTCCCTCGGAAACTCATTGGCCTCTTCCCAAGCATGCGCGTTCGGCTCGATCGCGTTGGCCGCAAACCGTCGAATCTGCTCACGCAGCGCGCGGTGCTCATCGGTCTCGAACAGATAACCCTTCTTGGGAGCTTCCATGCAACGACTCTACACGGGGACACCCCCGCGAGTCAGCCGAATAGCCACGGTGGGCGCCGGATGATTCGCAGGCGTGATCGCCCGATGTGAGGTCGACCTACTCCTCGGACGCCGCGGCCGCGATCGGCTCCGGCTCGAGAATGACAGGCCTCGGGGCGAGCGGCTTCACCGCGTCGTCGGCGACGACCATGTCGATCTTGTTATACGCACCGAGGCCCGTACCGGCAGGCAGCAGTCTGCCCATGATGACGTTTTCCTTGAGACCGCGGAGATTGTCGACCTTGCCGCTAATCGCAGCCTCAGTGAGCACCTTCGTCGTCTCCTGGAAGGACGAAGCGCTAATGAACGATTCGGTCGAAAGCGAGGCCTTGGTGATGCCGAGCAAGAGCGGCTCTGCCACGGCGGGCTGGCCTCCCTTCGCGATGACTCGCTCGTTCTCGCGCTCGAACACCGTCTTTTCGACCTGCTCGTCCGGGAGGAAGCGGGTGTCCCCAGTCTCCTTGATCCGAACACGCCGAAGCATCTGACGAACGATGACCTCGATGTGTTTGTCGTTGATGGCAACGCCCTGCAGTCGGTAGACCTGCTGGATCTCGTCGACCAACCAAGCCGCAAGTTCCTTCTCGCCCTTGACCTTGAGAATGTCATGCGGGTTTGCAGGACCATCCATCAATGGCTCGCCGGCGCGCACGTGGTCACCATCCTTCACGGTGAGGTGCTTGCCCTTGGCGATGAGGTACTCCTTCGGCTCCCCGACCTCCGGCGTGATCATGACCTTGCGCTTACCCTTGGTGTCTTTGCCAAAGGTGACGATGCCATCGATCTCGCTGATGATCGCGTGATCCTTGGGCTTACGAGCTTCGAACAGCTCGGCGACACGCGGCAGGCCGCCGGTGATGTCCTTGGTCTTGGTCGTCTCGCGGGGAATCTTCGCGATGATCTCGCCAGCTTCGACGGTCTGACCATCCGCGGGGATGATGTTCGCGCCGACCGGCAGGAAGTAGCGGGCCATGTTCTCGCCTGCACCCGTACTCTGCGTATCGCCGGTTTGCGGGTCCTTGATCGAGATGCGCGGGCGCGCGCTCGGATCGCGGGACTCGATGACGACGCGCCGGGACAGGCCCGTAACCTCGTCGAGCTTCTCGTCCATGGTCACCGCTTCGACGACATCGCCGTACTTCACCGTACCATGAACCTCGGTGAGGATCGGAATCGCGTATGGGTCCCACTCCGCGAGCATCGTCCCGCGCTCGACGCGATCACCCTCTTTGACCTTCACGAACGCGCCGTAGGTCAGCGTGAAGTGCTCGCGCTCGCGGCCCGACTCATCGATGACCGTCACTGCACCGTGGCGGTTCATCACGACAACAGTCCCGTCACCCTTGGTGATGAGAATGGCGTTGTCGAACTTCACGATGCCGCCCGAACGTGACTCGATGGAGCTCTGCTCAATCTTACCGCGCGCAGCCGCACCACCGATGTGGAACGTACGCATGGTGAGCTGCGTACCAGGCTCGCCGATCGACTGGGCGCCGATGATGCCGACCGCCTCGCCAATGTTCACTTCGTAGCCGCGCCCGAGGTCTCGGCCGTAACACATCACGCACACGCCGCGACGGTTCTGGCAGGTCAACACGGAGCGAATCAGCACGCGCTCGATGCCGGCCGCTTCAATGCGAGCAACGCGAGCTTCGTCGATTTCCTGATTGGCTTCGACGAGGGTCTCGTCGGTGACGGGATCGGTGATGTCCTCGAGCGCGATGCGACCGAGAACACGCTCACCGAGCGGCGTGACGACCTCACCCCCCTCTTCGAGCTTGCTGACCCATATGCCATCGAGGGTCTCACAGTCGTAGTCGGTGATAACGGCGTCCTGCGCGACGTCGACGAGACGGCGAGTCAGGTAACCGGAGTTTGCCGTCTTCAGGGCGGTGTCTGCCAGACCCTTACGCGCACCGTGTGTCGAGATGAAGTACTGCAACACGGTCAACCCTTCACGGAAGTTCGCCGTGATGGGCGTCTCGATGATCTCACCGGACGGCTTGGCCATCAAGCCACGCATGCCGGCCAGCTGACGAATCTGCTGGTTCGAGCCACGAGCGCCGGAGTCGGCCATCATGAAGATCGAGTTGAAGCTCGGCTGAGTGGTCTTCTCGCCCGTTTCCGGGTTGGTGACCTCGTCGGTGCCGATCGACTCCATTAGATCCCGAGCGACCTGGTCGGACGCCTCCGCCCAAATGTCGACGACCTTGTTGTAGCGCTCGCCGTCCGTGATCAGACCTTCCTGATACTGCTCGACGACAGTGGTCACGTCTTCCTGCGCAGCGCCCAGGACGTCCTTCTTCGAGTCCGGGATGATCATGTCATCCATGCAGATCGAAATGCCGGCGCGAGTCGACATCTCGAAGCCCAGGGTGCGGAGCCGGTCCGCAAGCAGAACGGTGTTCTTGTTGCGGCTCGCGCGGTAGCACTCGTCGATGAGTGAGCTGAGTGACTTCTTGTCGAGCACCTTGTTGACCGAAGGGAACTCCATGCCCGGAGGAAGCACGTCGCTCACCAGAACGCGGCCAACGGTCGTGTCGTAGATTTTGCCCTTGTAGCGATAACGAATACCTGAGTGGAGCCCGACCATGTTCTGGTCGTACGCCATCCGCACCTCGTCGGACGAAGCGAAGATCCCGGTGAACACACCGTCCTTCTCTTGGCCCTCTCGGTACTCACCCTTCCCGAACTTCTTCTCGCGCGTCATGTAGTAGAGGCCGAGAACGATATCCTGCGTCGGGTTGATGATTGGGCGGCCGCTCGCGGGCGACAAGATGTTGTTCGTGCTCATCATGAGCACGCGAGTCTCCATCTGAGCCTCGACCGAAAGCGGCACGTGGACGGCCATTTGGTCGCCGTCGAAGTCCGCGTTGAACGCAGTACAAACGAGCGGGTGGAGCCGGATCGCCTTACCCTCGATCAGAACCGGCTCGAAAGCCTGAATGCCCAAACGGTGGAGCGTCGGCGCTCGGTTGAGCATCACGGGGTGCTCGGTGATGACCTCTTCGAGAATATCCCAGACCTCGGGCTTCTCCTTCTCGACGAGCTTCTTGGCGCTCTTGATCGTGGTGACGTACCCACGTTCTTCGAGCTTGTTGTAGATGAACGGCTTGAAGAGCTCGAGCGCCATCTTCTTCGGGAGACCGCACTGGTGCAAACGCAGCGTGGGGCCGACGACGATGACAGAACGGCCGGAGTAATCGACACGCTTACCGAGCAGGTTCTGACGGAAGCGGCCCTGCTTGCCCTTGAGCATGTCGGACAGCGACTTGAGCGGACGCTTGTTCGGGCCGGTGATGGTCTTACCACGGCGGCCGTTGTCGAAGAGAGCGTCGACGGCCTCTTGCAGCATGCGGCGCTCGTTCCGGATGATGATCTCCGGAGCATTGAGCTCGATGAGCCGCTTGAGTCGGTTGTTCCGGTTGATGACGCGGCGGTAGAGATCGTTGAGATCGGACGTCGCGAAGCGACCACCGTCTAGCGGAACCAACGGACGAAGGTCCGGCGGAAGGACCGGAATCACGGACAACATCATCCACTCGGGACGGTTGCCCGAGTCGCGGAACGCCTCGATGACCTTCAGCCGCTTGGAGTACTTCTTGCGTTTGGCCTCGCTGGTGGCCTCCTTGAGGTCCAAACGAAGCTGCTCGGCCATCGCATGCACGTCGAGGTCGCGAAGCATCTCGAGAACGGCCTCGCCGCCCATTCGAGCTTCAAATGCGTCGTCACCATACTCGTCGAGCATGTCGTGGAATCGATCCTCGGTGAGGATCTCTCCGCGCTCGAGCGGGGTCTCCTTGGGGTCGAGCACCACGTAGCTCTCGCAGTAGAGCACGCGCTCCAGGTCCTTGAGAGTGATGTCCAAGATCGCGCCGATGCGGCTCGGCAGGCTCTTGAGGAACCAGATGTGCGCCACCGGCGTCGCCAAGGTGATGTGACCCAGTCGCTCGCGGCGAACCTTGCTCTGAATGACCTCGACGCCGCACTTCTCGCAGACGATTCCGCGGTGCTTCATGCGCTTGTACTTGCCGCAAATACACTCGTAGTCTTTGACCGGTCCGAAGATCTTCGCGCAGAAGAGGCCGTCACGCTCGGGCTTGAACGTACGATAGTTGATCGTTTCGGGCTTTTTCACCTCGCCGTGAGACCACTCGCGGATCTTTTCCGGCGACGCTAGCGAAATCCGAATCGCTGAAAAGGCCAGCGGGTCTTTCGGCTTTTCGAAGAAGCTGAAGATATCCTTCATGACTTACTCTTCCTCCGCAGCAAGGACGTCATCGGACCTGCGCCCCAATTGACTCGTCTCAACCAACTCGACGTTCAGGCAAAGTGCCTGAAGCTCTTTCATGAGGACATTGAAGCTCTCGGGTAGGCCAGCTTCGAGCTGGTACTCACCCTTCACGATCGATTCGTACATGCGCGTACGGCCCTGTACGTCATCGGACTTGACGGTGAGGAACTCCTGCAGCGCATATGCGGCGCCGTAGGCCTCCATCGCCCAGACCTCCATCTCTCCGAGCCTCTGCCCGCCGAACTGCGCCTTGCCACCCAACGGCTGCTGCGTGACGAGCGAGTACGGACCGATGCTTCGCGCGTGGATCTTGTCGTCGACCAAGTGATGCAGCTTGAGCATGTACATGATGCCCACGGTGACGTCCTCGTGGAATGCGTCGCCTGTGCGTCCGTCGAAAAGCACTGTCTGGCCGTTATCCTGCACGCCGGCCAGCCTGAGGAGGTCTTTGATCTCTTCCTCGCTCGCGCCGTCGAAGACCGGTGTGGCCAGTTGTAGACCGTGCTTCCAGCTCTTGGCCATCGCTGCGACCTCGTCGTCCGGAATCGAATCCAGCACCTTGACGACGTCGCCGCCCTTGAAGATCGCGCGAATGCGTTCGCGGAGCTCCGAAGCCTGCGCCTTCTGCTCGATCATCTCCTGAAGCTGCATGCCGAGAAGATAACCCGCCCACCCGAGGTGAGTCTCGAGAATCTGACCGACGTTCATTCGGCTTGGAACGCCGAGTGGGTTCAGAACGATGTCGACCGGCTTGCCATTCGGCAGGTACGGCATGTCTTCTTCGGGAAGAATCCGGCTGACGACACCCTTGTTGCCGTGGCGGCCCGCCATCTTATCGCCGACCTGAAGCTTGCGCTTGATCGCGACGTAGACCTTCACCATCTTGATGACGCCCGGAGGAAGCTCGTCGCCCTTTCCGAGCTTGTCGATCTTCTCCTGGAACAACATCTTGACGGCATCGACCTGGTCGTCGACCTGCTCGAGAATCGCGTCGGTCTTGTCCTTACCCTTGTCGACCTCGATGTGCGCCCAGTACTTGTGTGGGATCTCGTCGAGAGCCTCGTTGGTGATCTTGGCACCCTTGGCGAGGAGCTCCGTACCCTTGTCGCCCACCAGCTTGGCGGTCGCCGTGCTGCCGACAAAGTACTTTCGAACGCGGTCATGCGCTGAATCGAGAACGATCTTGATCTCGTCCGCCATGTCCTTCTCGAGCTTGGCACGCTCGGTTTCTTCGATTTGGGCGGAGCGCTCGTCCTTCTCGGTACCCTTGCGTGCAAACACGCGGGCGTCGATGACGATGCCGGTCACGCCAGGCGGGACCTTGAGGGAGGTGTCGCGTACGTCACCAGCCTTCTCACCGAAGATGGCGCGAAGGAGTTTTTCCTCGGGCGAGAGCTGGGTCTCGCCCTTCGGCGTGATCTTACCAACGAGGATGTCGCTAGAGTTCACCTCGGCGCCAATCCGCACGATACCCGACTCGTCGAGATCCTTGAGGGCCTCTTCGCCGACATTCGGAATGTCGCGCGTGATTTCCTCTTTGCCAAGCTTGGTGTCGCGAGCAACGCACTCGAACTCTTCGATGTGCACAGAGGTGTAGACATCGTCCTTGGCAATCCTCTCGGAAAGCAGAATCGAGTCCTCGAAGTTGTAACCACCCCAGGGCATGAACGCGACGATGACGTTCTGGCCGAGCGCGAGCTCACCGCAATCCGTGCTGGGGCCATCGGCGATGACGTCGCCCGCCTTGACCTTGTCCCCAGGCCGAACGATCGGCGTTTGGTTGTATGCCGTGTTCTGATTGGAACGCTGGAACTTGTTGAGGCGATAGATGTCAGGGAACGCACCCGCAAGACCTTCGGCCTTGACGACGATACGTGTCGCGTCGACTGAATGGACCACACCGTCCTGGTTCGCGACCACACAAACACCCGAGTCGCGTGCGACCCGGCGCTCGATCCCGGTGCCGGCGATCGGAGCGTGCGTGCGCACGCAGGGCACAGCCTGACGCTGCATGTTCGAACCCATCAACGCGCGGTTCGCGTCGTCGTGTTCTAGGAACGGAATCAGCGAAGCAGCAACCGAAACCAACTGGTTGGGCGACACGTCCATCAACTGGACACTGCTTGGCGGCACCATCACGAACTCGCCGTTGAAGCGCGCGCTGATCAGTTGCCCCTCGAGCTTGCGGCTCAGATGCTCGATCGTGGCGTTCGCCTGCGCGATGTAGTGCCCCTCCTCTTCGAGGGCGGAGTACCAACGCACGTGATCGTCGAGCACGATGCCGTCCTCGACCTTCCGGTATGGCGTCTCGACGAAGCCATACTCGTTGACGCGGGCGTAGGTCGAAAGCGACGCGATCAAACCGATGTTCGGACCTTCCGGCGTCTCAATCGGACAGATGCGACCATAGTGAGTCGTGTGAACGTCGCGAACCTCGAAGCCGGCGCGCTCGCGCGTGAGACCACCAGGCCCAAGCGCGGACAGACGCCGCTTGTGCGTCACCTCGCTGAGCGGGTTGGTCTGGTCCATGAACTGCGAGAGCTGGCTCGAACCGAAGTACTCTTTGACGACCGCGCTGACCGGTTTCGCGTTGATCAGGTCGTGCGGCATGAGCGTCTCAATCTCTTGAGACATGTTCATGCGCTCCTTGATCGCGCGCTCCATGCGGACGAGTCCGATGCGATACTGATTCTCCATCAGCTCGCCAACGGCGCGAACGCGACGGTTGCCCAGATGATCGATGTCGTCGACCGACCCACGACCATTCTTGAGCTCGATGAGGTTCTTCACCGTGTCCAAGATGTCGGTGTTGGTGAGGACCGTGTGGTCCAAGCTGGGCCGCTCGTCCTCTTCGACGTCCTTGTAGAACTTGTAGTTCAGCTTGAGGCGTCCGACCTGACTCAGGTCGTAGCGCTCTGGATTGAAGAACAAGTTGTTGAAGAGGTTCCGCGCGGTGTCGAGCGTAGGCGGATCGCCCGGACGCAGCCGGCGGTAGATCTCGAGGATCCCCTCGTCCTGTGACTGAACCTTATCGACGAGCAGCGTGTCTCTGAGATACGAACCGACGTTGAGGCCGTCGATGAAGAGCACCTTGAACTCGTTGACGCTCGCCTCGCGGAGCGCGTCGATGCGAGCCTCGGTAACCTCTTCGTTGACCGCGAGCAAAATCTCGCCGGTGTCCTCGTCGATCACGTCTTCGGCAGCGACCTTGCCAATGACCTCAGTGAAGTCGATCGGCAGGTAGTCGAGGCCCGCGGACTTGAGCTTACGAATCGCGGCGCGCGTGAACTTGCGGTTCTTACGGACGATGACGTCCTCGCCGACGGCGATGTCGTGCGTGGCACGCTGGCCAGGCAGCAACTCATACTCGATCGACTTGGCGTACTGGTCCTTCGAAAGGATGTAGATCGTCTCGGTGTCGTAGTAGTAGTTGAGGAGCTCCTGGGTGTTGTATCCGAGCGCCTTCAGTAGCACCGTCGCGGGCATCTTCCGGCGGCGGTCGATGCGGACGTAGAGCAGATCCTTCGGATCGAATTCGAGATCGAGCCACGAGCCACGGTAAGGAATGATGCGCGCCTGGTAGAGCAGCTTGCCGGACGAGTGGGTCTTGCCACGGTCGTGGTCGAAGAAGACACCCGGGCTACGGTGAAGCTGACTGACGACGACGCGCTCGGTCCCGTTGATGATGAACGTGCCGTTCACGGTCATCAGCGGGATCTCGCCAAAGTAGACTTCCTGCTCCTTGATATCGCGGACGGCCCGCTCGGTGCTGTCACCGCCGGCGTCGTAGATGATGAGCTGGATCGTCACTTTGATCGGCGCGGCATAGGTCATCCCACGCTGCCGACACTCATCGACGTCGTACTTCGGCCTTTCGAGCGTGTACCCGCCGAAGACCAACTCGCTCGTTCCATTGAAGTCGCGAATCGGAAATACGCTGTTGAAGACACCCTGAAGACCGGTGTTGTCACGGTCGTCCCTGGGAACGTCTGTTTGAAGGAACTTATCGTACGAGCGCTTTTGAATGTCGATCAGGTTCGGGATCTCGAGGATGTGCTCGATCTTCCCAAAGGAATGTCGCATTCGAAAGTTCGTCTGAATCGTCGCCGCCATTAGAGAGACTCCTGCCGAACCACTGCTATTGGAACCCTAAAGCCAAAGAATTAAGAGACACGTACGCGACAAGAAGGCCGTTCGGCCTCCCGTCGCATCGCGGAAAGTCGTGAATGATGTGCTGCGCGTACCGGTGCTGCCCCGGCCGGGACGTTAACCCGGTCGGGCCCATGTGCCAAGTCGCGGCACAGGGCTCCGAAACATAACCCCATAGGGTTATTTGACTGTGACCTTAGCGCCAGCTTCTTCGAGCTTCTTTTTGATTTCGTCAGCCTCGTCCTTGGACACGGCCTCTTTGACGACTTTGGGAGCTGCTTCGACGAGGGCCTTGGCATCCGCCAGGCCGAGTTGAGTGATTTCGCGGATGGCCTTGATCACGTTGATCTTCTTGCCACCAGCTTCGGTCAGCTCCACGTCGAACTCGGTCTGCTCTTCAGCGGCTTCCGCTGCGACCGCAGGACCGGCCACGGCTACCGCTGCCGGTGCCGCCGAAACGCCCCACTTCTCTTCGAGCTCTTTAACCAAGCCCGCAACTTCCATGACGGTCCACGAGCTCAGCTCTTCGACCATCTGTTCTACGTTCATATTTGCCATTCTTGACTCTCCGCTAACCGTGCGTGCGACACGGCTAAATTGTTATGGATTACTCGCCTGCCTCTTTGCGCCGGTACGCATCGAGAACGAGAGCGAGGTTCTGGGCCGGTGCATTGATTTGACCGACCAGGTTCTGCATGGGCGCCATGAGCTGCGCGAGCAGCGAAGCGCGAATCTCATCTTTACCTGGAAGCGTCGCGAGCTGGTTTTCCACTTGCTTCGCGTCCAGAACTTGGCCCTCGAGGAGGCCACACTTGAAGAGGAGCTTTTCATTTCCGTCCTTCGGCTGAAGGACGTCGGTGAACTCCTTACGAAAGTCCTTGATCACCTTGGCGGCAGCCGAAGGATCTTCGAAAGACCACGCGATTGCCGTCGGACCAGCGAGGTGCGCAGTGAACTCGTCGTTGTCGGCGAGATCGGAACCTTCGAGCGCTTTGCGGACGACGTTGTTCTTGACGACCTTGTACTCGACTCCGACCGCGCGGAAACGCGAACGGAGGTTCGTGATCATCTCTACGTTGACGCCTCGAAAATCGACGAGCACGGTCGCGCTCGCATTGTCGAAGCTCTCGCGGATGGAGACGGCCTGGGCCGCTTTGTCTTGTCGTGTAAGGCTCATGATTACGCCTCCACCTCTATAGTGCCGGGGTCAACCTTGATGCCGGGGCCCATCGTGGAGCTCAGGGTGATGCTGCGAAGGTAGGTCCCCTTCGCGGCGGCTGGCTTGGCTTTCACGAGCGCGCCAACCAAGGACTTCACGTTGCCAGCAAGCTCGGGGTCCCCGAAGGATCTCTTGCCAACCTGGGCGTGTACGATGCCGGCTTTTTCAACGCGGAACTCGACCTTGCCCGCCTTGGCCTCGCTCACGGCCTTGCTCACATCGAAGGTCACGGTGCCGACCTTGGGGTTCGGCATCAGGCCACGAGGACCGAGGACGCGACCGAGACGGCCGACCTGCCCCATCATGTCCGGAGTGGCGATGACGGTGTCGAAGTCGAGCCAACCTTCGTTGATCTTCGCGACCAAATCGTCGCCACCGACGAAGTCGGCGCCAGCTGCCTCCGCCTCGCTCACTTTCTCGCCCTTAGCGAAAACGAGTACGCGGTTGGTCTTGCCGGTGCCGTGCGGCAACACGACAGCGCCACGAACCATCTGGTCCGCGTGCTTCGGATCCACACCAAGCCGCACCGCGACGTCGACCGACTCGTCGAAGTTGGCAAATGCCAATTCCTTCACGAGCGAGACGGCTTCACTCAACGCGTAGCGACGGCTCTTGTCGGGCTTTTGTAAAGCGCCCGCGCGCTTTTTTCCGGGTTTCATTCTGACTCCTTGCGACGACTCGAAGCCGCCTACCACCAACTGAGGCCCTGGGTGGTCCAGGGAAGCGAAATCAATGGCTGGAGAGAGCTAGTCGACTAGCTCGACCCCCATGGAACGCGCGGTGCCGATAATGCTCTGCATGCATGTCTCGAGCGAACCTGCGTTGGTGTCTTGAAGCTTGACCTGCGCGATTTCCTTTACCTGATCCATGGTGATCTTGCCGACCTTGTCTTTGTTCGGGCGCGCAGAGCCCGACTCCAGATTCAAAGTCTTCTTGATCAAGACGGCCGCGGGCGGCGTCTTCATGATGAAGCTGAAGGAACGATCCTGATAAACGGAGATCACCACGGGGATGATCAGACCCGCATCCTTCTGGGTCTTCGCGTTGAACTCCTTGCAAAACGCCATGATGTTGACGCCGTGCTGGCCGAGCGCAGGCCCGACCGGCGGAGAAGGGTTCGCCTTCCCTGCAGGGAGCTGAAGTTTGATCTGTCCGATGACCTTTTTCATGCGTACGGGGTTCTCCGGAGCGGCGAGTCATGCCTCACGGCACGAAAAGTGCAACCCAATTTCTCTGCCCGTTGCCGAAAAAGGGGACAGTCCCCTTTTTCGAAGGGTTAAGCCGTTCCTATCTTGCAGGGTTACGCGGTTGCCGGGCGCGAGCCGGAGGAGGGGACAGTCCCCTTTTTGTTTGTATTAATAGAGGGTTATGCGGCTGAGTCAGATTGCAAAAAGGGGACTGTCCCCCTTGTCCAAACTGGCTCAATTGGTTTTTTCGACCTGGGCGTAGTCCAGCTCTACCGGGGTGGCACGGCCGAAGATCGAGACTAGGACGCGAACCTTGTGCTTGTCGGGGTTCACCTCTTCGATGGCACCAGTGAAGTTCGCGAAGGCGCCAGCGGTCACTCGGACGTGATCGCCCTTCTCGAACTCGACGCGGGGCTTGGGCTTGGCGGCCCCATCCTCGACCTGCTGCTCGATCGCGGCGATCTCGCGCTCAGGAACTGGCGAGGGGTGGCGGCCACCGACGAAGCCATTGACCTTCGGAGTATCCTTGATGAGGTGCCAGGTCTGATCGTCGAGGTCCATCTGGACGAAGATGTAACCGGGGTAGAAGGTACGCGAGCTCAGCCGGCGCTGCCCGCCACGGCTCTCCTGCACGTTCTCTTTCGGGATCAGAATATCCCCGAAACGGCCTTCCATACCGGCCTGCTTGATTCGCTCTTCGAGCGAAAGCTTCACTTTGTTTTCGTAGCCGGAATAGGCCTGGACGACATACCACTTCATTGGAATCACACGTTGTAAATGAGGTCAGTGATGTGGGACCAAACCGCGTCGTATACGCCGAGAATGACCGCTGCGATGATGGAAACGATGAGGACGACGATCGTCTGCGACCAGGTCTCCTTGCGGGTAGGCCAGGTCACCTTGGAAAGCTCGACGCACACCTCGACGACGAAGGTGTGAATCTTCTTGGAGCGATACGCGACGACCGCAGCAATGAATGCCACCAGCCCCGACCCGACTGCGATGGCCGTGCCGTCCGGCTCAGGGATCGCGTCGACGGTGTCGGACAGGATCGTCCAGATCGCATTGCTGGACTTGATGAGGAACCAGGCCAGCGTGATCCCGCTCGCGGCGTAGGCGAACTGCACCCAGCGCTCTACGCCAAGCGTTCCAGTCGGCCTCGCTCTATCTTGTTCGTTTGTGATCGCCATCGTTGTTCCTCGCGGCAGGCCAGGAGGGATTCGAACCCACAACCCGCGGATTTGGAATCCGCTGCTCTACCAATTGGAGCTACTGGCCTAGGAGCTAGTGTGGGGGTGGTGGGCTGGGACAAACTGAGGCCCCGGCCCCTCCGGTCATTCTACTTCGTTTCCTTGTGTTCCGTGCGCCGGTTGCATTTGGGACAGAACTTTTTCAGCGTCAGTCTCTCCTGCTGCCCGGCCTTTCTCAACTTTGTCGTCTGATAGTTGCGCGCCCCGCACTCGTCGCACGCGAGCGCAATCTTAACTCGCCCGTTACTCGATGATCTTGGAAATGACGCCTGCACCAATGGTTCGGCCGCCCTCGCGAATCGCGAAGCGCTGCTTCTCTTCCATGGCTGCCGGCGTGATGAGGTTGACCTTCATCTTCACGTTGTCGCCAGGCATGACCATCTTCACGTCGTCCGGAAGCTCGATCTTGCCCGTCACGTCCAGCGTGCGGATGTAGAACTGAGGGGTGTAGTTGCTGAAGAACGGCTTGTGGCGGCCGCCCTCGTCCTTGCTCAGGATGTACACCTCGCACTCAAACTGCGTGTGCGTGTTCACCGAGCCCGGCTTCGCCAATACCTGGCCGCGCTCCACCTGCTCTTTGTCGATGCCACGAAGCAAGCAACCGACGTTGTCGCCGGCCTGACCCTGGTCCAATAGCTTGCGGAACATCTCCACGCCCGTCACCACCGTCTTTTGC
>JBGUEF010000051.1:0-14876 GCA_041821485.1 Deltaproteobacteria bacterium | reverse complement strand
ATCGTTCACTTGTGCGACCGACTTGTGCGCGGCGATGAGCTCTTCTCGCGTTGGGGTGTCGATGCCGTAGAAGCAAGGCCAGCTGGTGGGCGGGGAGCTGATTCGGAGATGGACTTCCTTGGCGCCGGCGTCGCGGATCATTTTGACGATTTTGCGGCTCGTGGTGCCACGCACGATCGAGTCATCGATCACCGCGACGCGCTTGCCCTCGAGGAGGCTTTGGACCGGGTGTAGCTTGAGACGGACGCCGAAATGGCGAATTGATTGAGCCGGCTCGATGAAGGTGCGGCCGACGTAGTGGCTTCGGATCAGCCCGAGCTCGAAAGGGAGCTTGGCGGCCTCGGCGTATCCAAGAGCTGCGGCGACGCCACTGTCCGGCACCGGAACCACGATGTCAGCTTCGACGGGCTGGTCCTCGAAAAGGGCGCGGCCCATGCGCTTTCGGGCGTCGTAGACGCTGATCCCGTCGAACGAAGCGTCGGGCCGGGCGAAGTAGACGTACTCGAAGATGCACATGTATCGGCGCTCTGCATCGACGCGAAACGGGCGGAGGCTTTGCAGCCCGGACTCGTTGATGACGACCATCTCTCCGGGCTTGATGTCACGGATGAACTTCGCGCCGATCAACTGAAAGGCTGGTGGCTCTGAGGCGATGACGTATGCGCCGTCGAGCTTGCCCAAGCACAAAGGCCGGAACCCATACGGGTCACGCACGGCGACCAACTCGTCCGGCGAAATAAAGACCAGCGAGTAGGCGCCCTCGACCTGATGCAGCGCGTCCGCGACGCGGTTGACCATGGTCTCGGCTTTCGAGCGCGCGATCAAGTGAACGAGCACTTCGGTATCGCTGTCCGACGAGAAGATCGAGCCGTCCTTTTCGAGCTGATGTCGCAGCGCGAGGCCGTTGGTTAGATTTCCATTGTGCGCGACGGCGATCGAGCCGTGGCCGCAGTCGACGGCAAGCGGCTGCGCGTTCTTGATGTGGCTGCCACCTGCCGTGGTGTACCGAACGTGACCAATGGCGCTACTACCCGGCAGCTTGTCGATCTGATCGGCGGTGAAGACGTCTTGCACCAGGCCCATTCCGCGATGGACGAAGAGCTGCTCGCCGTTGCTCGAAACGATGCCCGCGGCTTCTTGCCCTCGATGCTGCAAGGAGTGGAGGCCGAGGTACGCCAAATTCGAAGCCTCATCCGCCCCAAACACCCCAAACACGCCGCATTGATCATGAAAATGATCGTCGTCTATTACCGACACCGCGCGTACATAGCGCTGGCGCCACCTTCCGTCCATGACCCCCGCATGCCCTCCGCCCAAGCGTGCGCTAGAACCGGACGGTTGGAATGCCCCGGGTACTGAAGCGAATCGAATCGGTCGTTCCTCGAAGGGCGTCCGGCTATGGCGGCAAGGCTCGCAGTCTGGCTGCACTTGCTCGGGCAGGGTTTCCTGTCCCGGCCGCCTACGCGATGCCCGGCTGGGTGGGGGATTCGTTCTTTTCGAGCGTACTCGAGATCGAGGACCGCCCGAGGGCGCTTCTGCGCACCCCGCACGTCTCCGATGCGCGCCTTGAGTCGATCGCAGAGCGCGTCCGCGAAGCGACGCTTCCGCAGGACGTCGTTCGCAGCGTGAGCGACGCGCTACTCGCGATGACGGATGAGGGTGCTACCGGCTTCGCGGTTCGTTCGTCGGCCATGCACGAAGATCAAGAGGGCGCTTCGGCCGCGGGGATGCACTCGACTCTGCTCAATCTGATGCGCGAAGACGAAGTTTTCGAGGCGATCAAAGCCTGTTGGGCGAGCCTCTTCCGTCCCCGCGTGCTTTCGTATTTGCGCGCGCTTGGCGAAGACGTCCCGGTCTCGGTCGGCGTCGTGATCCAGGCGATGGTTCCGTCCGAGGTGTCCGGTGTTCTCTTCACGGCCAATCCGCTCACCGGTGATGCTGGGGAGGTCGTCATCAACGCCGCATACGGACTGGGTTCCTCGGTCGTCGACGGTCGTGTGACGCCCGACACCTATCGCGTCGACAAGGCGACCGGTCAGCTACGCGACCAGATCATCGGCGACAAAGCCCAGCAAACCGTGCTCGAAGCCTCAGGCGGTGTGCGCGAGGTGGCCGTGCCGTCGGCACAGCGCGAATGCCCGGCGCTGAGCGAGCAGCAGCTCCTGCACCTGACCGACCTCGCGACTCGAGTAGAAAACCACTTTGGAGATGCCCGCGACGTCGAGTGGGGCATCACTGAGCAGCAGGTGTACGTCCTGCAAGCGCGTCCCGTCGTGGTTCCGAGTACGCGCAACCGCCGCGGCTCGCGGCGCGACCGGCCATGGGACCGCAGAAAGATAGTCTGGAGCAACGCGAACGTTGGAGAGGCGCTGCCCGGCGTCGCCACACCGTTCACCTGGTCTGTCCTCAGCCAGTTCAGCGACCTCGGGTTTCGGCGAGCATTCGGCGCCATGGGCTGCACGGTTCCGCGCGACGCGGAGCTCGTGGGGGACTTTCGCGGACGCATCTACATCAATCTCACCGAGTTCAGCTCGATCATGTCGCAGATTCCGTGGATTCATCCGTCGACGCTGGTGCGGCTCGGCGGGGGTCAGTACGCGTCCGAGCTCGACGAGGTCGTGGCCGAGCGCAGTTCGACCGGTTTCTTCCTGCGATTGCCACAAACGGTTTCCCGATACGCGAGGGAGAACTTCCGGCTGCAATCCCGCATCGACGAGTTCGAAACTTATTTCTCGGACGAGCGGCTGCGGATCCATGGCATCGACCCCCGGCTTCTCGAGCCGAGCGGCCTCGACCGAATGCTCGGCGACGTCGAGCACCTGTTGGACGAGACCGGCTCGATTCTTCTGACCGCGTACGCGAACCTGCTCACCGCGGTGCTCGCGCTGACCGGCGTGTTGCGCACCTTCGCCCAAGGCGAGGGCTCAGGCTTCTACCGCGAGCTCCTGTCAGGGCTACAAGACGTGGCCAGCGCGCGCCCTGGCTTCGTGCTGCGACAGATCGCTCGAACCGCCCGCGAAGAGCCCGAGGTAGCGGAGCAACTCCGCGTTGCAGAGCTTTCGGAGCTCACAGTGGCCAGCCTGCCTGCCGGCCGCACGCGGGAAGCATTGCGCCGCTTCCTCGAGGACTATGGTTATCGTGGCATTCGTGAGGCCGAGATTGCGGCGCCGCGGTGGTCCGAAGACCCGACGCTCATGTTCGCCGCGCTGCGCTCGCACCTCGGCAGCACGACCGATGTCGACGATCGCGATCGGGATTTGCGGCGGGCGCGCCAAGAGGCCGAGGACAAACTGAGGAAGAGCGTTCCGTTTCCGCTTCGTCCCTCCGTGACGAAGCTGCTCGAAGTGGTGCAGCGCTTCACTCGCATGCGCGAGCACCTGCGCGGTCACGTGGTCGAGGTGCTTGGTATGTTTCGTCGCATCGCGCTCGAGGCCTCGCGCCGGATTGAAGCGCGCGAGCCGGAGGCAGGCCCTGACGCGGCGTTCTTCCTGACGCTCACGGAGGTTCGTCGCGTTCTGTATGACGACAACGAGCGAGTCGCGATTCGGGTGCAGCGCCGCCGCCTGGAGTACGAACGCAATCAGGCGCTCCCCGAGCCGCCCACTACTTTCGTCGGGTTTCCGCCAGTCGATGCCGGCGTCGCGTCCACCTCGAAACGCCTGCGGGGTCTGGCCGCGAGTCGCGGGGTAGCGGAGGGCAGGGTGCGCATCCTTCGCGATTCCTCTCAAGCCGCGAACTTCGTGCCGGGCGAGGTGCTCGTGGTTGCGGCCGCGGACACCGGCTGGGCTCCATTGTTCCTGGCCGCGTCGGGCGTAGTGACCGAGCTCGGCGGTCCTCTTTCTCACGCAGCGATCATCTTGAGAGAGTACGGGGTGCCTGCAGTGGTCAACGTGATGAACGTCACCCGGTCCCTTCGTGACGGCGACCTGGTTCGCATCGACGGCGATGCCGGCACGGTGGAGATCCTGGGTGCCTGAGCCCGAAGACCTCGAACCGGAGGTCATCCATCACGACGAGCACCTGCTCATCATCCACAAACCACCGGGCTTACCCACGACGGCGCCGACGCGGACTGAGCCCTGCCTCGCCAATTGGGTTCGCGAGCGCTTTCCCGACCTCCGAGCGCACGCGACATCCCGGCTCGACTCCCAAGTCAGCGGCCTGGTGACGTTCGCGCTCAGTGGCGACGCCAATCGGAACCTCCTCGACGCGCGGCGTGCCGGGACATACGACCGTGTGTACATGGGCATTACGATTCGCGAGGTGTCCCAGGATCAAGGGGAGTGGGCTTGGCCGATTTCAATTGATCCTCAAGACCCCAAGCGCCGGGTGGCCGGGCCGGGGCGCGGCGAGCGCGAAGCCGTGACGCGGTATGAAGTGGTCGCGCGCACGGCGGCTGCGACCCTTCTTCGGCTCTGGCCACAAACCGGCCGGACGCACCAACTCCGCGTGCACGCGGCCAAGGCTGGCGTACCACTCTTCGGCGACCTCCTGTATCACGGCGAGCGCCGTAAAGTGCTGCCGCAGGGCAGTGTCGTCACGGCGCGCCGCGTGATGCTTCACTGTGCCCGAGTGAGCTTCCCGTCGCTGTCGGTGTCGCGCTCGCCGGGGAGCGCTCCAGCCCAGCGCATACGCCTCGAGGCTCCGGCGCGGCCAGACATGATCCGGGTTTGGCAGGCGCTCGGCGGGGAGCTTTCAGACCTTCAGCCCTGACGCTTGGGCGAGAACTTCGTACCAGCGGACTCGTCCTTTGGCCTGTTGAAATGCGCCTCGAGCTCTCGATTTAGAATTTCGAGCACGTCCTCTTGCAGCCCAAGCGGGTGGCGAATGAGGCGCTCGATGTTTCGCTGGTACACGAACAGGCGTCGTTGTTCTTCGCCGCCTGCGGTGGTGGCCATCTCGTCCAGCAAGAGCGGGGTGCGCGGGTCCACACCCTCGGCCACAACCTCGAGACCGGGTAGGTCGCTCACCATGATCAGATTGCCTTCGAGCCGCTGCGCCACCTCGGGCGGCAACTCACGCAGCGCACTCTGCACGATCTTTTCGAACCGCTCGTGCGATGGCGACCAGGGAGGCCGGGGCAGAAGGCCGTCGAGATGCCGGGTCTTGAGGAACGCGAGCGGCGCTTCATCGGTGCGCCCCTGCCGATCACGCAACAGGCCGAGGTAGTACAAGACGTCTGAGGATGCGTCGGGGCTAGCAGCCGCGCGTTCGATCAAGTCGGTTGCGGCCTCGATCTGGTCGAGCTCGAAGTGGGCCCGCCCGATCAGGAATTCGAGCTGCTGGTTCTCGAAGGGCCCCTCGGGGAGTCCGATCAGCAGCTCCGAAGCCGCGGCGCGGTCGCCCTGCTGGAGCAGTGCATCCACCTTGAGCACCGAGGCATCGGCGATGTCGTCCGCTGTCTGGCAGCTCTCGAGTGCCTGATCGAGGACCCGGATCGCCTCGGCAAAGCTTCCGAGCGGGTGGATCAGGAGCTCAGCTGCGTTGAGCATCGCCTCGAGGTAGTGCTCGTCGAGGTCGACGGCCTGCCGGTAGTGCTCGAGGGCCATGTCGAGGTTCCCATTGGCGGCATGGATGTACCCAATGAGGTTGTGCGCATCCGGCGAATCGCCATCGAGTTCTAGGGTTTGCTCGGCCGACGCCATCGCGCCGTTCAAGTCTCCCTGCGTGACCAGCTCCCAGCCGCGATCGAGATGCGCGCTCAGACGGTCCATGAATCCTTCGTTCTGCTCGGACATCATTTAGCGCCGAAACTTACGTGGCGGGTTTGGGACGTCAAGCCGAACCGTGCGCTATCATGCATTTGGAATGGTTAGGGTTTTCGCCGCAGTCGCAATCATGGCGATCTGCTCCTGTGTGACGGGGCCGTTGCCGCCGGGGCAGACGATCTCGGTCGGCACCACCGATCACGGATATCTCCATGACCCGGTTAGCCTGGCAGATCGGGGCGCCGGCTATCGGCGGCTGCGTCCCGGAGAGGGAACTCGATTCGGAACCCCCACCTTGGTGGGTGCGATCGAGCGTGCCGCCCGGCAAGTAGCCGCGGCTTTTCCGGGGGGCTACCCGCTTCGTGTCGGTGACCTGTCGACCCCGCACGGAGGCGCACATTCCCGGCATCGCACCCACCGCACCGGGCGTGACGCAGATCTGTTGTTTTTCGCGCGAGACGCCGGAGGTCTGGCCGGCCACGGTGATGGCTGGCTTCGCTTCGACCGTCTTGGGCTCGCGACTCTGGGCGATCGAATTTTCCGTTTCGACGAAGCGCGGAATTGGCACCTCGTGCGCACCTTGATCATGGACGATCAGGCGCGGGTGAAGTGGCTGTTCTGCTCGAACGAGCTCAAGGCGCGCCTCCTCCGATATGCGGCCCGCTATGAGCGTTCGCCGCAAGCGGTGGTTCGGGCCACCTGGGTGCTTCATCAACCGGCGGGTGGTAACACACACGATGATCACTTCCACCTGCGCGTTGGGTGCGGGGCGACCGAGCGAAGCCTCGGATGTCGCGAGCAGGCGCCACACTGGCCATGGTTGAGCGACACGGCGCGGAAAGAAGACCCCAACGCAGGCGCTGCGGCGAGCGATAGGCACCTCGTGCGCTGGCTACTTGCCCAGGAGCATGTGGATCAGCGACGCGACGTCGCTGGGCGTCGCCTCGACACCGCAACTCAACCAGCCTCGATCGCGGGTCGCTAAATCAGTCAGATCCCGGTGCTGCTCGGTCGCGCCCCAAACCAATACCCCCGAGTGCCTCGGGAGCTCATGCGCCAAGGTGGCGATCGTCGACGGCTGGATCGACGCCGCGACGCAATCGATGACGACCAATGGGCTCAGCGAGGCGGTAGCCTTGAGGTTGTCGAGAAACGCGACGACGTCTTCGATTTGCTGAACCGCAGCGGCGTCACCGACCTGCTCGGCGATTCCCTCGCATCGTTTGCGATCGCGGGTGGCGACGAAGACCATCGGTAGCGCGGACCCGAGCGGCTGCACGGTCGGGTACTTCGAGGTGTCGGTTTCTGGTGCGTTGGCCGGTTCTTTGCGCGTGACACCCGAGTGCTGTCGGTCACGACCGAGTTTCCGTGTTTCGTCGGGACGCACCGTCTTGCGCGGAGGCTGTGAGCTAATGCGGTCTGCGAGCGTGAGCATGGGCGCGAGGTTTTGCATCACCGCTTCGCTAGCTTCATTGCCCAAGAAGAAGGCCATCGCCGTTCGAAGGTGCTTATCCGCGAACTGACGCAGTGGCTCTCCCGCCTCGGGGATCTCGTGTTCTCGTGCCATGTGGAGGGCGCGATGGAGGATCTGAAGGCGCACCTCGGGCGTAGCGACCGTTTCGATCGCCTCTCGCACCATTCGGGCGACGGGGGCTTCCCTCTGCATCCGTTCCTCGTCCTCAGAGGCAGCATGTGTTCGAGCTACCACAACACCATAATATTACCGTGGATTGGCCATTTGGCCAACCCGACCTTGCTGGTGCCAGCGCCGGACCCCGTGGTACATGGCGGAGATGCTCGTGATGGGGGTCGACGAGAACGGTTTGGGACCGCGGCTAGGGCCCCTGCTTGCCACCTCGGTGGCCCTGCAAACGCCCCGGTATGCCCGCGCGACCCTATGCGAACGGGGCCTCGCCCTCGGGCTCACCGACAGCAAGGAGACCGGCGGATTCGGCCGAATGGGGTTTACAGAGTCAGTGGCCCTGGCCTTGGTGAAGCAGGCGGGTGGGGGGCTGCCCGCCTCCGCCGACGAGCTTCTCGACCGTGTCTCCCCCGAGTCCCGTCCGCGCCTTCGTGCCTGCTGCCCCGATGAGCCAACGGCTGGCCAATGCTGGGCCGTCGATCTTCGGCTGCCGGTCTTTGGCGGGGATGCGTCGTACGGCGAAGAGCTTCTCGATCGGCTGGTCGGTCGCTCCAGCCTTCGCATCGTCGACGTGCAAAGCCGGGTCGCCTGCGCGGGGGTGCTCAACGCAAAGCTCGATGCGGGCAAGAACAAGCTTGCCGTCGACCTCGAGCTCTTCGAGGATTTGATCTCATCGGTGCAGACCCGTCACGGTTCACCGTTGCTCGCGGTTTGCGGGATGATCGGCGGCATTCGCGACTACGCGCCACGTCTCTCTCGCTTCGAGCCCCATCGGGTCGAGTCGCTCGCCGGACGCCGTGGCCAACGCAGGTACAAGGTCGACGGTGTCGGTGAGGTTCGTTTCGAGGTCGATGCCGACGCACGTCACCTCCCGGTCGCGCTGGCTTCGATCGTCGGAAAGTACGTGCGGGAGATCTGCATGCGCCGCATCGGGGAGTTCTACAGGCAAGGAAATCCGGAGTTGAAGCTGGCGAGCGGGTACCACGACCCGGTGACGACCCGCTTCATCGACGCGACCGAGTCATCACGCCGCCGGCTCGGTATCGCGACTGCTTGCTTCAGGCGGCAAGCATGATGGCTGTGGTAGAACGCTCGTATGTCCGACCGTGACAAGGTCCCACGTTGGATTCTCTGGCTTGGCGTTTCAATCGCCACGGGTTGGCTGCTCTACACCTTGCGCGGGGTTCTGGCGCCGGTGTTTTTTGCTTTCCTCATCGCCTACATGCTCGACCCGCTGGTCGATCGCATCGAAGGGACCCGCCTGCTCCGTGGCAAGCCGATCGCGCGCGCCGTCGGCATCGCGGTGCTCTTGGTCGGGGTCTTCGCCGTTGCTGCCGTTCTCATCCTGGTCATCCTGCCGATGGTCTACGGGGAGATCGCCAGCTTTGTGAAGCGGTTACCTGGCCTCGTGGCGCGGAGCAGGGCCGAGTGGGAGCCGCTCCTGGCTGAGTACGGCTTGAAGGTTCCGACCTCGGTGGGCCAAGCGCTCGAAGAGCTCCACCTCGATGTTCAATCGGTCCTCACCAAGGGCTACACCCCGGCCACCGCGGTGGTGAAATGGCTCCTCGGGGGAACGGTTTCGGCGGTTGGTGCAATCGTCGCGGCGCTGATCGTGCCGGTGTTCGCGTTCTATCTGCTGTACGACTTCGATGTACTCGTCGCGAAGGCAGGCGAGCTGATCCCCCCGCGCCATCGGCCGGAGGCGCACGGCTTCTTTCGCGAGGTCGACGCCGTGCTTGGGCAGTTCTTCCGGGGTCAGTTCACGGTCATGGCGATCCTCTCAGTGCTGTATTCGGTGGGCTACGGCGTGATCGGTGTCCCCCTTGCGCTGCCGATTGGGATCATGGCGGGCTTGCTTTCCTTCATTCCGTACGTCGGTAGCACCCTTGCCTTGGCGACCGCGCTGTTGATGACGGCGCTCGACTGGCAAGGTTGGGCGCAGATTCTATGGGTGCTCGGCGTTCACGCAGTGATCCAGGGCTTGGAGGGTTTCGTGATCACTCCGAAGATCATGGGCGACACCGTCGGGATCTCTGCGATCGCCGTCTTGTTTGCCCTCTTGGTCGGCGCCGAGCTCCTGGGATTCACCGGCGTGCTTCTCGCGGTGCCGGCGGCCGCGGTCACCAAGATCCTGCTACAGCGCATCGACGAGCGGTATCGCAAGTCCGAGTTCTTCGTCGGCGACGCTGCAGATGGGCGCAGCGCTACCGAGTCCCCGAAAGACTAGACAGGTCGAGCGTCACCTCAATGGTGCTGCCACGAACTTGCACCCGTGCCGACTGCAGTACCGCCGTCCATGGCGGTTCCACGGAGTCCGGTGGCGATTCGGCCCAAGCCCTGATGAGGGCGGCGTCTTGGGCGGCCAGCTGAGGGTTGGCCACCTCGATATAGAGTTCGACCGTTTGCGCGCTCCCCGCCTCGACCGACAAGCCGATGCTCTGCAGCCCCTTCATGGCGGAGGCGTCGTCGCCGAGCTTGGCCACGCGTTCGAGCGCCGACTTCCAATGTTCCGGAGGATCGAGCACCGCAGCAACGCTCGCTCCTGTGTTTACACGTGGCCAAAGTGTCGCGATGCGGGACCGTTCGAGGAGAGTCGACGCCGCACCGCGCCGGACCGCCAGAACCTCCGCGACAGTTCTGACAGACCCCGTGACGATGGTCCGATCATCGAGCAGCGCGATCGCGCTTCGGCGATCACGGCTCGCCAGAACCCGCCCCGCGGGCCCTTCGAGGCGAACGATCGAGCCTCCTCGAGTTTCGACCAGCAAGCGGTGGCACTCGGCCAGCGTTGCAGCGTCCGCGGCGCGTCCTCGTAACATCAGGCCGATTGATTGAAACGGCTGGTCTTCGGGTCCGCGCACCCAAACCGTGGCTTCGCTCAGGGCCCCAAGCGGGTCCAGTCCGCATATCGCTTCGATCTCGCTGAGTTGTTCCTTGCCGACGAACGCACCGATGAGCATCTTGGCCGCCGCCGTGCGTTCGAGCGCCCGGGTATCGATTCGCAACACGGCTCGTGCCGTGCCCGGGAGCTCACGAAGAGCTTGGCTCGCCCGAACCGTGCGACCGTGTTTCATTGCCGCGAAGAGCAGGCCGACCATCGCAATCGAGACCACGACGGCTACCTTGAGCGAGCGAGACACCGCTCGAGGGTAGGAAGTTCTTTTCACGGAGCAAGCCCTCGTGCTAGGGCGTGCCCCATGCCGTGGCGCCGAATGCGGTTGCGCAATGCAGATGTGCTCGCCCGTTGTGATGCGAGTGGGGAGCTCGTTTCGAGGGAGGGCAGGGTCGAGGTGCGCTATAAGCCCAACGACGGGAGGGCGTATTTCGCGAGCACCTCGAACCTCAAACCGCCCGCCGGCGCACCGAAGGTCGAGCCGGACTCGTTTTGCGGCCCCGGCGAAGTGGTCAAAAAGCCCTCCAAGCCCAAGAAGAAATCGGCTCCAGCGACCGCGCCGGAAAAACCCGAAGGCGACGAGATCCTCGTCTATGCGGATGGTGCGTGCAGCGGGAACCCCGGCCCGGCCGGAGTGGGCGCGATCGCCATCTGGGCGGACCAAACCCGCGAGCTCAGTGAGTACATCGGCGAGGCCACGAACAACATTGCCGAGCTCACCGGCATTCTTCGCGGCGTGGAGCTCGCGAAGGAGCTTGGCAGGCCGCTACGGCTCTACACCGATTCGACGTACTCGATCGGCGTACTGACCCTGGGTTGGAAGGTCAAAGCCAACAAAGAGCTCGTCGCCAAAGTGCGGAAGGCGATGGATGCGCATCCCGACACCCAGCTTTTCCACGTGCGTGGCCATCAGGGCGTGCGGCTCAACGAGCATGCCGACGAGCTCGCGGTTCGCGCAGTGCAGAGCCGAGAGTCTACCGGCTGGGTTGGGAACTGAATCGGCTCGCTGCCTCCTCGAGGGTGACTAGCTCGTAACCCGCGTCACGAATCACCCGAACCGCCGTGCGAAGTGAGCGAAGCTTGTCTGCGGCCGTCCGTTTCAAGTCTGCTCGCCGCGGGGCGAGTGCTTCCAGTCCGTCCTCTACTGCGTCGGCCACATCGAATCCATGAAGCTCGAGGTTGATCAGCTCCCTTCCGAGCATCTGCTTGCTGAGTCCTTCGGCGATTCGCTCACCCCCCAGCACCAGTGACGTGCCGATGTACGGGAGCTGCAGTGGGGTGACTCCGATCGGGAGCTCCAATAGACCGTCACCCGTTCGCCAGTACGGCCGCCCGACTCGGTACGGCTCCCTCGGCGCCCGCAGCACTGCCGGACTATCCAAGATGCTTGCGCTCTTCCGGCCTCGAATCTTGATCGCGGCGAGCGCTGCAGCCTTGGCGGCGTAGTAGCTTGGACACGGAAAGACGCTCGAGTCGTACTCGACCCCTGATGCTTCGAGCGCGCTGAACAGGGGGTCGCTGACCGTGTACCCCGGCGCGCGAAAACCGCTCGGCCGCTTCCCGCAGGCCTGTTCGATGGCCTCCGCGCCTCGCTCGACGTCATCCCGGATGTCCGCGACGGCGCGGCGCGTGAGATCGTAATGATGGTGATACGAGTGATTTCCGATCTCGTGTCCGGCACGGTGGAGCGCCGAGATGGTCTTGCGGTTCTCTTCGCGCTCGAGGTCTTCGCCGATCGCAAAGAAGGTCGCCCGAATCGATTCGTCGTCGAGCCAAGCACTCAGTCGCGGGACGCAGCGGTCGTACACCGCATGCGCTCTCTGCCCGCGTGGAGCCTCGAGGCCATGGATCGCCGCGTAGCGAGCCACCTCGTCCAAATCGATCGATATCGATGCCAGTCTGAGACTCACCGTTTGATCCGGATCGCGATGAAGAGCTTCGCCAGGTTTTTCAAGACATTGGGCACCCGTCTTGCCAGGCCCACCGTCGGGGGCCGTTTCTCCAAGACCCGAACCGGGATCTCCTGGAGGCCGAGACCGGCTCGCTCCGCTCGAATGACGAGCTCAGAGGCGAAGAGGTCGCGATCGACAAGGCAGTCGTGGGCGATCGCTTGAACGGGCTCCCGCCGAAAGGCCTTGAGCCCGTGGGTGTCGGTCCCCTTGAATCCCAGCGTGACCCTCAACATACCGTTGATCACGACCGTGCCGAGGTGCCGAAGAAGGGGGCGCTCGTCCATGGCGCCCTCCATCACCTTCGAACCGACGACGAAGTCCACCGATGAATCTTGCAACAGGGCGACGGCGCGCTCGTAGAAGTCGGTATCGCAAAGATCAATCTCATCGCAGATGACGATGTCGCCTCTCGCGTGAAGGATGCCCTCCCGAAGTGCCTTGCCGTAGTTGGGCTCCTCGGTGTGTCGCCACGCGAGCTGGTCGAATCGTTCCGCAAGCTCTGCCGCCACCTCGACGGTTCGGTCCGTGGAGCCGTTCTCTGCGAGCACGAGCTCATACGACCAGGGAAAGGCGCTCAGCCGGTCGACGAGGTCCACCACGGCTGCGCGCAGGATCGCCTCCTCGTTGTAGACGGGGATCACGATCGAGATGAATGGCCCTGTGCCGGTGGTGTCGAAGCTCGTCAAGGCGCGGCACTGTCTAACGCGGGCATGGCGCCGTCAAGTCAATGTACAGAGCATCGCGTGAGCCACATTCAATTCGACGCGCAGCGGTCCGAGGCACGCGGGAAGGGCTGCGGTCTGACCGCGCCCGAGCTCCAACACGGTGTCACCATCGTGAAGCGTAACGCCACCGTCCAAGACGGTAAGCGAGCGCAAGCGGTCATAGGCAGGAAGCGCCAAGTCGCCCGAGCCGGCCAGGCGTTGCAGGAAAAAAACCTCGGATCCGATCGGAGCATGGTCGCCGACGAGAGTCTCGAGGCTCGCGGTCCCGTCGGTCGCAGCTGGCCCCGCTCGATGGCGCACGCGCTCGAGAAGCGCGTCGCCCCGGGGACCGTCCCAGCTCGTCACACTGAGAGCGCGCTCCCGGTGAAGCGCACGAGGTTGCCCGCCGGGGTCGAGTCGTCCTGTAGCGTCGTATCTGCGGTTCCAGTCCCAGTACCGGTACGTGATGCCGCGCTTCCCCGGAGAGACACGTTGCGGCTCGAGCAGAAGGACGCCTTTTCCGATCGCATGAGGCGTTCCAGGTTCGATCAGGAACACGTCCCCCGGAGACACCGGAACGAACGACATCAGGGCGTCGACCGCCGCCTCTCGGACGATCGCCATCTCGATGTCTTGCCGCGACACGCCGTCGCGAAACCCGAGGTACAGGCCCGATCCGGGTTCCGCGCCGATGATGTACCAGGCCTCTGGTTTTCCGCTTTCCTCCGCGGCGAGAGCCGGGTCGGTATCGCTGGGATGGATCTGGACCGACAGATCGTCTGCCGCGTCGACGAGCTTCACCAGCAAGGCCGTCGAACCGAGAGGGGCCTCCCTTCCGAGTAGATCGGGGTCGGCGCGGAGCGCTTCGTCGAGCGTCGGGCCATCGACGATTCGGCTGGGAAAATCAGGCTCTACGGAGAGTTCCCATGCCTCCCCAACCACGCCGCGCACCTCTAGACCTGCGTTCAGCTTCAGCCCGCCAGCGATCCGGTGGCCCCCCCACGGGGTTCGCTCGGGCGGCGTGAAGTTGTCCGGCTGCAGGAGGAGCGGCCGTCGCCAGTTTCTTGGTCCTACTTTATCCCACATGTAAGGTGGCTCGGAATCCTATTGGTAGCGTCCGGGAGGTTTCTTGATGGGCTATTTAGGCAAAGAACGCCGAATTCATCGTATTTTCGTGACTCGTAACAGTGAATACCACGTGCGCCGCAACGTGTGTGTGGGTGTCCGCGATCGTCGGAGTGGGGAGTGGCTTGCCGGCCATCTCGCGCTCCGCAGCACGGTCTCGGGCGGCCTCAAGTTCCATGACAACGGCGCCATCAGCGCCTCGGAGGGGCTGCCCACCGTCGGTGAGTCGCTCTTCTTCATCGCGGCTGGCCGGGACCTGATCACCAGCCCGGTGCTGAATGTCGAGCGGCCTCCGCGCGAGATCGTTCACCACTACCCAATGTAAACACCTTGGGGTGGGGATGCTATATCCCTCATCGTGCCGTCGGAAATGAAGACCATTCGCGTGGTGGCAGCCCTCGTAGAACGTGATGGGCGGTATCTAATCACCCAGCGCCGCGAGACCGCCGTACTGCCGTTCCTCTGGGACTTCCCGGGGGGGCGAGTTGAACGAGGCGAGAGCGACGAGGCGGCGTTGGCGCGCGAAGTGGACGAACGCCTCGGCGCCAGCGTCGAGGTGGGCCAGCTCATTTCGTTCGTGAACCATCCGTACGAAAAGTACGCCGTCGATTTGTATCTGTACGAGTGCACGCTTCTCAGCGATGAGCTCCATTGCCGTGCGGTCAAAGAGTACGCGTGGGTCACGTCCAAGGAAATGGAATCGTACTCCTTCACGCCGGTCGATGAAGCCTCGATGAGCAAGCTCCTCGGCGAAGGCTGATCACCCCGCCGGAAACTAAAGTGTGATCCAGCGCCTAGTGTGCGAGAGAAAAGATCCTCACACTAGACGTCGTAGAAGATTGGTGGGCGTTT
>JBGUEF010000050.1:0-14911 GCA_041821485.1 Deltaproteobacteria bacterium | reverse complement strand
GACCGCGGCGGCAGCGTACTCCCCCCATTGAAAGACCCATGTGATGTCGACTGCGGAGGCGATGATGATCGCGCACACAGCGCCCATCAAAACCGCGAGCTTGCCGGACGCGTTGATGAAGAGGTCGGTGAGCTCCTTCCCACGTAGTCGCGCCATCACGGGGAGCGCGGTTCGGTTGAGGACATCCGCGATCGCGACAGCCGGCATCATCGCAATGTCGAAGGCGACACGATAGATACCGACGACTCCCGGGCCGGCCAACCCACCGAGGATCAGATAGTCCACGTTCTGAAAAGCCTCGAGCGTGAGTCGTTCACCAGCGATGTACTTGCCGAAGTGAAGGAAGCCGTGGATCTCTCGCAGCCGCATCCTGAAATGCGGGAAGAAGGGCTGCGCGATCATCGCGCCCACCCACAGGAAAAAGGCCCAGAGCGCCTGTGCGATGAGAAGTGACCATGCGCCAAAGCCCGTGGCGGCAAGAGCTACGCGGGCAATTGCTGAAAGGACCGTTGCGCCCGTGCTAACCCCCGCGATCGATGCAAATTGAAGCTTTCGATTCAGCAACTGAATTGGAATCTCAGCCCACACTAGGAAAAGCATCTTGATCGCGCTCGGGATCAGGAAGAGCGCTAGCTGCGGCTCTTGCACGAGGGGTCCAACGAATGGGCCGAGCCCCACGGCGGTGATGCCGAGCAGGAGCGTGGTGAGCGTCATCGCCCAAAACGCAGTATCGAGTTGGTTTCGGGAAACTTCTTCTGCCTGAAGGATCGCCACACCGAGTCCCAATCGGCAGACAGCCTCCAGTACCATCCCGATCGCCCAGGCGATCGTCGCGACTCCGACCTCTTCTTTGGTCAGAAAAAAGAGCACGGTGATCGTGGAGGCGACATCCACGAGTCGACCGATGGCGGCTGCGGATCCGAGCCACATCAGTCCTCGCTTCAGCTGCTCTTGGGCTTCGGTCATGCCCCGCGATTATCTGTAAATCCACTTGCCGGTCGAAATACCGGAGACGAGCCACTTCATGGTGTCTCGTGCGCATGCCGAGGCAGACCATGGTTCCTTCTCAGCTGCGGCAGGATCTCTTGCGAGGCATTCCTCGACGAATGCGTCGATCTTTGCGGCTCGGCCATCCCAGGTGAGGCCTACCGCTTGTTCTCGACAAGCTCGTCCTAGTCGCTCGAGGCGGTTGGTGTCGCTGAGAAGGACCCTGAGCTGGTGCTCGGCTTCTGATGTATCTCCGGCCGAAACCAACCACGCATTGCGATCGTGCTCGAGAATCTCTGCTGTGTCAGGACTGAGTCCTGCGAAAATCGCGCGCCCCGCTGCGAGGTACAAGAAGAGCTTGAGTGGCAGAACGGTGTTGCCCACTTGCTGGAGCGGGATGGACGACGGGGGGATCGTAAGGACGTCGGACGCGTAAAGATGAGGCGCAATCGATGAAGAGGTTTGCCAAGGTACCACCCGCACGTTGTCTTTTGTTTCTGCCTCGATTTCGATCGGCCCGCGCCCAGTCGACCCCACGAGAACGAACAGAGTGTCCGGCATCCGGTCTGCCAGTTCCAGAATCACGTCGAGCCCCTTCTTGTCGTTGATACGGCCGGCGTAGGTGACGATCCGCCGTTCCGGAGGCAGGTCGAGAACCGCACGTGCTTCTTGTTTCGAGAGGACCGGCTCCATCCTGTGTGGGTCGAAACCGTTGTGGACGACGCAAAGCTTCGCCTCCGGAACCCCGAGCCTGCGATAGGACTGATAGGCATAGGCGGAGTGGACGACCAAACCCAGGAACCTGGGGTGGGTCATGAACTGCCGAAATACCGGTTGAAGCGGGGGGAACTGATCGCCCCAGGGGCGGTAGTGATCCATGAGAACGCGCTGACCACACTGCAATGCGCGCATCACAACGACGGGGTTCCTCGCGTAGATGAAGTCTGCATCGGCGAATGCGGGATGCTCGGGCAAGTGCATCGCGTGATAGGCATGTTGGAGCGCGATGTTCCTGGTGAAACTGGGCACGGGCGTGATTCGCAACGGAGTATCAATGCCGTAGTACTCGAGCACCTGGCGTTCGAAGTCTGGAGAGAGAGCAGGTGGCGCGGGAACCGCGATGATTGCGTCGTGCCCGCGTCCGGCAAGGGCCCCAGCCGTGTTGAGCACGACTTCTGCATCCGCTTGACTCGCGGGCAGAAGGTTCTCGTAACTAAAAAGGATGCGCCTCGGCGGGCCGCTCATGGATTCGCCCCTCGTCGAGTGAGCATGATCATCACCGCAGGCATGGTCAGCACTGCGGCCACCAAACAAGTGACCTCGCTGATTGCCATGGCCAGACCAAATGAGTTCATCGCTTGATTCGCGCTCACATAGAGCGATGTGTATCCCACGATCGTCGTCAACGAGCACAAGACGACGGCCCCGCCAGAAAGGCGCACCGCCGATAAGATGGGCTCTTTGTTCCCGGCTTGCTCTTCGAGACGGTAACGCCTCATCACATTGATCGAATAATCGACGCCGTTACCGAAGGTGATCGGAAAAGCGACGAAGTTCAGGAAATTCAGCTTCATGCCGAGGCCAGCCATGGCACCAGCCATCCAGAGAATGCCCATGAGCAGCGCCATGATCGAAAGCAGGCTGTCGCGACGACGGCGGAACGAGACCAACACCAGCACTACAGTCGCGAAGAAAGCCGCGCCGATCGCCTTGGGCATGTCCTCGTAGACGGCTGCGATCAGGTCAGCGAAGACCGGCGCCCCACCAGCGAGAGGAGGTCGAGACCCGTTGGACATGCGAAGTGCCCGCAGCGCCTCGGCCCAATGGACCAGGTAGCGCCCGTCCCACGTCGAAAACTCCTCGGACTCCTGGACCATCATGATTCGCCCGCGCGTCCCGTCCTTCTCTGCAAAGCGGAGCGCCACTTCATCGGGCAGGTCATCGATAGTGGGTATCTCGATTATTTTCGGCGGAATGTTGTCATCGATCTTCTGGAGGGTTTCTTCATCTTCGATGTACTCGCGGATATCGATACACAGCTCGCGGATCTCGTGCAGCAGCGTGACCTTCTCCGGGGCGTCCTCGGGCAAGAACTCGAATAACGAATAGTGCCCCGCATGGATGGATGAGGGCATTGCGTCGAGTTGCTCTTCAATGATCGGAACGTCGTCGAGGCTGTCGAGCAATATGGCAATCCCTCGCCCTTGCTCGCTAGACGACAGGATGTCGTTCACGTGCCACTGCACGCGACGCGCCTCGGAGTGGCCCTCCTCGCGAACGGATCGAAGGTTGCGGAAATCGTATTCAAAAGGATCTTGGAGGAACGCGTAGGTGACCAAGACAGCGGAGAGAAGCGAGAGCACCAGGGACGCCGCTACGACACTCCGTGGTATTCGTCCGGCAATCGCAGCGAACGCGTCGGAGTAGTGTCCCCATCGTCGCATTCTTTCCTTGCCCACAGGGAACGGACGAAAGCGTTCGTAGGCGGCTACTGCTGCCGGCAACACGAGCATCGCCGAAACCCAGCAAAACACCATGCCGACTCCCCCGATGATCCCGAAGTCACGAAAGCCACGGAACTCGGTGATCATGAGGGAGCCGTAGGCCAGGGCCGCCGCACCCGAGGCGATCATCGTGGCTAGCCAAGTGTTCTGATGCGCTCCGAGGAGAGCGTCATGCACGTCTGAGCCCCGTCGCCGCTCCTCGAAATACCGCGAAAGCCAGATGATGTTGGGATTCACACCGTTCCCGATGATGATGCTTCCCAAGAACGCGGTGGACGTATTGAGTGAATCCACCGTGAAGTCTGCAACGGCGAAAGTCGCCAGCACAGCCGGCACGAGCCCAGCTCCCAACAACACGACAGACCGCGGACGCCCGAAGAAGAGGACGATGAGCAGAAGCACCGTTGTCACGGTGATCGCCGTTGCCAAGATCAGCTCCTCCGCGATCGCCTGCTGCTCTTCGTCGGCGATGATGACATCGCCGGACAGCGTCACTTTGAGATCTGGCCCATATGAGGTTGGGTTGAGGTTGTCGATCTCGGCCTGTGCACGACCGATGATGCGCCCAGCGGCATTTGCGTCGCCTCCGATCTGGGAGCGAACGAACATCGCGACGAGGTCACCGTCTTCGTGCTGGTAATAGCCGTCCGGGAACTTTTGGGACTTCTCCTCTCCCTCATCGCTTTCCGCCTCGAGCTCGTCCAGGATGTCATCGATGTCTTCCCGTTCGTCGTCCTCTAGGAGGTCGACCCACAACGGGTTGTTCTTGAGCCGTTCTGTATCGTGGCGGTCTTGGAGGGCGTCCCGCAGGCGCTCCAAGATATCGAGCGACGCGTAAAGGTGCTTGTGGTCCCGGACGAAGTCATCGTAGGCGCCGACGTTCCAATCGACGACACCGACCTCGTCAGGTGGCAGTTCCTCGAGTCTCGCCGCCAAGTCCCGAACATAGCGGCGCATTGCCTCGACGTCGCCTGATGGAGACTGGACGGCGACCGTCAACGACGACAGGGCCCGGACGCGTTCGCGCACCTCGTCCAAATCCTGGACGCTCGGGCGGTCCTCGGGAAGCAGCGCAATGAAGCGGCTATCAAGGCCTAGATTTCGAGCGAAGAAGAACGAGACGACGGAAATCACTGCGGCCAGCAGCAGGATCACAAACGGCCGACGGGTTTGGAAGTCGGCCAGCTTCTCGATAAATCCCGTCATCTTCAACCGAAGGCCGGCGGAGCATACGTGACGGGATGCAAAGTCGCCAACCCTCGCCGATACAATTGACAGCGCGCGCGGGGGCACTACAACGCCCGCGAATGTGCGGTATCGCCGGCAAGCTCTATTTCGACCCCGCACGACCCGTGAGCCCGGAGGTGATCGACGCGATGACGGACCGTCTCGTACATCGAGGCCCCGACGCTCGCGGCGTTCACATCGACGTTGCCACGGCATTGGGCCACCGCCGGCTGTCGATCATCGATCTGTCCGCGAGCGCCAATCAACCCATGATCGGCCCATCTGGTGCAGTACTTACTTTCAACGGGGAGATTTACAATTTCAAGGCGCTCCGAAGCGACCTGGTGCGCAAGGGCCGTGCCTTTCACACCAGCTCGGATACCGAAGTGTTGCTCGCGCTCTACGAGGACCGCGGCGCTGCTTGCGTTCATGACCTCGTGGGCATGTTCGCCTTCGCGATCTGGGATCCACGTACGCGGACGCTCTTCTGCGCTCGTGACCGCATCGGGCAAAAGCCTCTTTACTACTCCCACCGTTCCGACGGATTCTCGTTTGCCTCGGAGCTTGCCGCACTTCTAGAAGACGATGAGGTTTCGGCTGAAGTCGACGCGACCGCGATTCACCATTACTTGACCCTGCACTACGTGCCGTCCCCAGAGACGGCATTTGTCGGCGTCTCTAAGCTTCCCTCTGCGCACACACTCACGCTTCGCGATGGCAAGGTCTCAATCGAGCGTTACTGGCGGCCATCGTTTGAACCCAAGCATGCAACCTCTATCAGAGAGCTTGCCGAGGAGGCCTGGGACCTGATCGCCAGCGCGACGAAGCTTCGGATGGTGAGCGACGTGCCACTTGGCGCGTTCCTTTCGGGGGGCAAGGATTCCCCGGCGATTGTCGCCGCGATGAATGCTTGGACGGAGGATCCGGTCAAGACTTTCACGATTGGTTTCAAAGAGGCGGCTTTCAACGAGCTCGGCGACGCCGCGATGTCTGCCGAGTTTCTCGAGTGCGACCACCGTGAGTATGTCGTGAGCCCGGACACAGTCGATGTTCTGCCAAAGCTCGTGGAACATCACGGCGAGCCGTTCGCGGATCCATCGTCAATCCCGATGTACTACCTCTCGGAAATGGCTCGCCGACACGTCACGGTCGCGCTGTCCGGCGATGGGGGCGACGAATCCTTCGGTGGCTATAGCCGATACGCGTGGGCTTGGGGTGCCGGGCTACTCGACCATTTGCCCAGGCCGCTGCTGAGCGCCCTCGGCGCCGCGACGCACTCTCTGGGGGCCATGGGTTGGGTTCCGCCTGGCGTTCAGCGGGGTGCTGGGTATGCAAAACGCGTTTTCGGGCCGGAGGACGAGCGTTACATCTCCATGATGTGCCATTTCACCCCCGCGGCGCGATGGGACCTCTACACGGATGACTTCCGATCGTCGATCCACGGTAGCGACACACCCGCTCTGTTCGGAAAGTCCGTCACGGGTTCCGATGCAATCGATGCGATCGATCGTTACATGCAGTACGACTTCGATGGCTACCTTTCGGACGGTATCAACACGAAGGTCGACATCGCGTCGATGATGCATTCGCTGGAGGTGCGTGCGCCGTTCCTGGATCATCGGCTCGTGGAGTTCGCTGCACGCCTTCCGGCAAGTCTCAAGCAGCACGGCCCTAAAGGACGTGTGCTCTACAAGAAAGCCGTTGCGCCACACGTGCCTGCCGCCATTCTCAATCGCAAGAAGCGGGGATTGACGCTGCCAGTCAATGAGTGGCTCCGCGGAGCGCTTCGCCCTGCCCTGGACGATGTGGTTTTGGGTTCCCGTCTGCGCGAGCGCGGTCATTTTCAGCAAGAGCGAATACACCGGCTGTACCAGGATCACGTCGCGGGGCGTGCAGACCACGGGTACCCGCTTTGGAACTTGATGGTCCTCGAGCTGTGGATGCGGGAGTTCGTCGACGGTGGAGGCCCAGCGCGCCATCGTCGCACGCGCGCTGCTCAGTGAGAGCGCCGAATCGCTTCGTCGTAGAGATCCTCTAGCTCGGCGACCCGCTCTCGAACGTCGTATTCCCGCTCCATCTTGGCACGAGCCGCCATACCCAACCGCTGTCGGAGTGATTCGTCCGCGAGCAATGCGCCGAGCCGAGTCGAAAGCGCGTCTACATCTCTTTCCTGAACCAGAAACCCGGTCACGCCTTCGTCGATGATCTCTGGGAGGCCGCCGTGGACGGTTGCAACGACCGGTAGGCCGCAAGCGCCAGCCTCCTTGGCGACGATTAGGCCAGACTCGCGCTCACCGATGCGCGTTACCACGCTTGGCGCCAGCAAGACATCGCAGGTCTTGAGATGTTCAGCGACCTTGTCCGGATGCAGCACTCCGAGAAACGAGACGAAACGACCGATGCCCAAGCGATCGACCAATGCATGAAAATCGTCGGCCATCGCGCCGTCACCTATGATGTCGAGGTGCACCGCGTCGGACGCGTGCGGAGCGAAGGCACGAATCGCGTACTCGATGCCTTTTTGTTCATGGAAGCGTCCGATGACGCACACCCGGAGCGGTGCTCCGCCGCCACCAGTCTTCTGCTGGAATCGCTGCAGATCGATCCCCAAACGGTGGACCCGGAGCTTGTCCTGCGGAACGCCATAGGAGAGCAACAACTCCTTGAGATCGTTGGACGCACAAAGACCGAGGGTCATTGTCTCGAGCACGCGCTTACCGTGGCGCAGGAATGGCCAGAAGTGCGGATGAAACCTCCGCGTGTTCCACAACAAAGGAACGTCGTACCCATGAAACGTCACGACGAGCGGTAGCTTGAATCGCTGCACATAGGGCAACGCGTAGACAGCGCCGGTGGCGAAGTGGCCATGCACGATGTCGAAGCGCTGCTGTCGAAAGCGCCGATAAAACGCGGGACTGAAACGAGTCGCCGCGTAGGCGGCATTCGCGCGGTGGACCTTCTCGTATGGAAACCAATCGAGGTTCTCGGTGCGCCAGCAGAACACCTCCGCTTGGTACCGCACGTGGTTGACGAGCTGCTCGTAGACGAACGTCTGGGAGTACGGCAGAAAATTCGTATTGAATACTGCCGCGTGCCTCGACGTTGTCACGGACCTGTCATGAAAGAACCGCAACTCCAGGTCAAGTGCGTCGGCAGCGACCTGAGGTCGATCTGTCGCGGGTCATGTGTTACATGGCCACTCATCATGGCGCGGGTTTTGATTGTTACACCGACGTTCAATGAGCGCGAAAATCTGGAAGCATTGGTCACCAGCGTTTTCGAGGTCTTGCCGGAAGCTGACATCTTGGTGGTCGATGATGCGTCTCCGGACGGGACGGGGGAGCTGGCCGATGAGATGGCTGCTCGAGAAACCCGCGTCGAGGTGATGCATCGGACGGGGAAGCTGGGGTTGGGAACGGCGTATCTCGCCGGCTTTGCCTGGGGCCTCGAGCGTGGGTACGAGTACATCATCGAGATGGATGCCGACCTGTCGCACGATCCGCGGTACCTTCCGAGCTTCTTGGAAGCGCTCGAGGGCGGGGCGGATCTGGTAATCGGTTCGCGGAATATTCCGGGTGGTGACGTCGAAGGCTGGGGCCCGTTTCGCCATATCCTGTCCAAGGGCGGGAGCCTGTATAGTCGCACGATCCTGGGGCTCAAGGTGCGGGATCTAACCAGTGGGTACAAAGCGTTCCGTCGCAACGTCCTCGAATCGATCAACCTCGATGAGGTGCACTCCGAAGGGTACTCCTTCCAGATCGAGCTCACCTACCGTGCCGTCCTCCAGGGCTTCAGCGTCGCCGAGGTTCCCATCGTCTTCGTCGACCGCCGGGCCGGGCAGAGCAAAATGTCCGGCAATATTTTTCTCGAGGCCGTCCTGACGGTGCTGCGGCTCCGCTGGAATGCGCTCACCGGCACGCTCACGTGATATGCGGCCCCGTAATGCATGGCTAGTCCTGCTCCTGCTGACTGTCATCATACGGCTTCCATACCTGCTCGATGATCGCCAAGTCATCGACGAGAGTTTCTACTCGACCATCGGCATCGAAGTGCTCGATGGAGGCCAACCCTACGTTTCGGCGGTCGACCGCAAACCACCACTGCTGTTCTATACTTACGCGGCGTCTTTTGGGCTCGTCGGCAAGTACAACTTCATCGGCCTTCACGTGATCTCCTTGTTGTGGGTCTGCGCAACCATGGGGGTGCTCTATGTGGTTGCGCGTAGACTGTTCGATTGGCGCGTCGGTATCGTCGCCGCGTTCTTCTACAGCGTGTTCCAGCCGGCGGGCGACTACCGCAATCAAGCCATGAATGGCGAGATGCTGATGAACCTCCCTATCCTGCTCGCGCTCGGATTGGTGTTCATCCCTGGGCGACGAAAGGTCCGCCCCGAGCTGCTGGCCGCCGGCGCACTGTTGGCCGTCGCATTTCTCTATAAGCAGCCGGCGGCCATTGCGGCCGTACCGATGGGCTTGTACTTGCTGCTACCTAGCTACCGCGCCTCGCGTGGCCTCCATCTCGGCCACTCCTTGTTGCACGGGGCGCTCCTCACCATCGGCTTTGCAACTGCGCTCGGACTTAGCATGTGGTGGCTCCACTCCATCGGCATACTCGACGATGCTCTGTTTTGGACGACCCGCACCGACTTCGTGCACGGCCCCTCGGACCCGATCTACTGGAAGCGCTTACTGTTCTATTGCACGGTCTCCTTCGTCCTACCGATGGCGCCTCTATTGGCGTGCGCTGTTGCCTCGATGGGCTCACAAGCACGCGCAACGCTCTGGAGAGAGCATACGGCCGAGTTTGAAGCCCTCGTTCTGTTGCTGGCCTTCTCCTGGGTCGGTACGGCGGCCAGTGGCCGCTTCGCCTCTCATCACTTTATCCAGTTGCTCCCCGCGCTCTGCTTGCTTGGAGCGCCGGTGCTCGTGGCAGTCTGGGACGAGCGCCTCAGCTATCGCTTCCCTCTTCTCCGGCAGAAAGTCTTGGCGTGGACGTTGAGCATCCTGTTCGTGGGCTTCACCATCGCGCAGACAATTGCGTTTCAGGTACGGTTTCACGGCGGCGAGGCTCCAATCTACGTCCGAAGCATCACCCAAGCCGGCGATCGTATTTTCGTCTGGGGGCCGTCGCCGGACTTCTATCTAGATGCGCACCGGGGGCCTGCCTCGCGGTACTCGTCGACCTTCCCGCTGACGGGGTATATCTTTGGTAGCCCGCTGAATTGGGATCCGACCTACGATCCCTCTCCTCGGATCCACCCCGGCGCGTGGGAACAGCTGGAGCGCGATCTCGAGCACACGCGCCCCAAGGTTCTCGTCGACGAGTTCACCGCGCTAGGTGGGGGCAAGTACGCCCTCGCGGGCTACCCGTACCTGCGGGATCTCATTGCCAATGACTACGAGCTCGCCCGAGAGTATCCCCGTGCGCGCGTATACGTTCGGCGCGGCGCAACGAGGAGCACGAAGGCCGTCGTCGTGGACTCGGCGTTGGGGGAATCTTGGGCAGAAGCCGTAGGACAAAAGGGGCCATCTGAGATAAGCTTGCCCTGCGCTGCGCCCGCCGGATACTGAAGCTCGTTCCGCCAGATACCAAAGGGGTCTCCATGAGCAAGAATCAGAAGAGAACCGATACGAACAACAAGCCGAAGCTCACTGCTAAAGAGAAGAAGGCGAAGAAGGCAGCAAAGTCCGCCAAGAAGGAAGGCGAGACAGGACTGGGAGTTCTGAAGTAGCGCCGCCCTCTCTTGGCGTCGCCTTGCCAGGCCCCGTCGGAGGGGCGATGCACTTCTGATGGAACTACGTCAAGACCGACCGCACGTTGTCATTCTCGGCGGGGGATTCGGTGGGCTCGCGGCGGCGCGGACACTTGGCGACGCACCCGTTCGCGTCACGCTCGTCGACCGGTCGAATCACCACCTCTTTCAGCCCTTGCTTTACCAGGTGGCCACCGCGCTGCTACCGGCCCCCGACATTGCTGCACCGCTTCGAAACCTACTTTCGCTTCACGAGAACGTGCGCGTATTGCTCGCCGAAGCGCAGAGTATCGACGTCGAGAAGCGTGTCGTCGTGCTCGACCACGAGGAGCTGCTCGAGTACGACTTCTTGATCCTCGCGACGGGGCTCAAGCACGACTACTTTGGCCACCCGGAGTGGGAGCGCCACGCCCCCGGCCTCAAGACGCTTTACGAAGCCCTCGAGATCCGCAGCCGCGTGCTGCTGGCCTTCGAGGCGGCCGAGCGGCTCACCGACGCCGACCAGAAGCGAGCGTTCCTGACCTTCATCGTCGTCGGCGGCGGTGCCACCGGGGTCGAGCTCGCCGGTCAGCTCTCCGAGATTTCGCGCAATGCCCTGCGTCGAGACTTCCGCACCATCGACCCTTCGAGCGCCCGCATCGTTCTCGTCGAAGGCGCGGAGCGAATCTTCCGCGACTACGATCCGAGCCTCTCTGCGCGCGCCCGGCGGGACCTCGAGTCCTTGGGCGTCGAGGTGCGCACGTCGACCTTCGTCACGGACATCGATGATGAGGGCGTGACACTCGGCGAGGGCGAACGCATCGAGGCGCATACGGTGCTCTGGGCCGCAGGGGTCCGGGCGAGCTCGATGACCGAGCAGCTTGGCACCGAGCTCGACGGGATGGGGCGTGTGAAGGTCACGCCTTACTGCACGGTGCCGGGTCGCGACGAGCTCGCCGTGCTCGGCGATCTGATTCATCTCCCCTCCAAGAGGACCGGTCAACCGCTCCCGGCGGTCGCCCAGGTCGCGCTCCAGAGCGGCAAGCTCGTCGCCCAAAACATCGTGCGTCGCATGAAGGGCGAAGCACCGCGGCCCTTCGACTACTTCGACAAAGGGCTCATGGCGACCATCGGTCGAAACAAGGCCATCGTGGAGTCGCGAGGCTTCAAGATGACTGGGCTTCCCGCCTGGCTCACCTGGCTCTTCATACACATCGCCTTCCTGGTCGGCTTTCGGAATCGGGTGGCCGTTCTCTCCCAGTGGATCTGGGCCTACGTCACCAATCGACGCGCTTCGCGCGTCGTGTTCAGCCATCCAAAGGAGCAGGGCCCCACGGCGCTCGAACCTCGCGCCTCGGTGCGACCAAGCGCGGCCGAGCAGGCCACTTCAGAAATAGGCGTTCCAAGCGCGCGACCATCGGGGGCCTGGGCTTGGTCCCGCTCGGATGACTGAGGGTTTCGTCACTGCGGCGCCCTATTTCTTTCGCCGCGCTTCGAGCAAACGTTGCCGCTCGAACTGTCCGCGCGCGGTTTCCTTGACGGCTCCTTCGATGCGGGCACCGAGCAGATCATTGGTCTCGTTAAGACGATCTACGAACTCCTGCTGGAGCGGCGCCTGGGTCTGCACCATTTCGTAAAGGGCATCGAAGACCTCGATCACCTCGGGCTCGAGCTCGAGCCCCGAACCATCGGCGTGATCTTCGACCTCTTCGCTCTGGGTCCGAAGCGCAGGATCGACGCGTGCGATGGCAGCCTCTACATCGCCTTCGCCGAGCCACCGAAACACGTCGCGCAGTGTTTTGTCGGGATCCTCCAGGACCGATTCGTATGCCACCATGTAGAATGGATAGCGTCGGGTGACGATGTCGCTAATCAGCGAGAAGTTTTCCACCCACCATTCGATGAGCGGAGGCATCACGACCGAGTCGGGGATGTCGTTCGGAGCCTTCTCGAGCTTGGACTTCTTGGCCTCACGTTCCATCGCGTAGAGGCGATTCACCGAGCGAACGTACTGCCGCCAAGGGCGAACCGTCGCTACCACCTTGTCGATGAATGCGCGGTCGGTCCTGATGAGCCCCGGAATGAACACCTTGACCGCGTGGCGGCGAGTGTCTGCCGGGAAAAGATAGACTCCGCTCTTCGGGTGAGGATTGGTCGCATAGAAGATCCCGCCACGCAGGTCTGACTCGTAAAAGCCAGCTGCGTTGGCATCCTTGATCGTGTTCTCCCAATTGCGAGGGAACGCGCTCCCAATGGGAGGAAACCCAGCCGCCTCCAAGAGCTGCATCCACATCGAAGTGCCCGAGCGCTTGGTGCCAGTGACGATGATCATCCAGGTCAAAACCTAGCAGGAAGGAGCTGTGGAGCAGTAGCTCTCTAGTTGCACGCGGCGTTGGCTGCGTCGAACTCGGGATCGCAGTCGTTGTACAGCGTTGTGAGCTGGTCGCACGGCAAGTCGCTGCCGCATTCGAAATAGCTGGTGGCCGCGGCGTCGCATGCGGCGGTGATACCCAGATCTAGCCCGTAATCGTCCGTTGCATAAGCAATGCATTCCTGGACGGTGTAATCGGGGTAAAGCTCGGAGTAGCAATCCACAAGCGCCATGCACCATGAGTTGAGAGCGTTCGTGAGATTGTCGCTTATGCCGTTGCCGCCTGAACCCCCAGCGCCATTGTTGGTGTCACCGCCGCACCCCGTTAGGGCAAGCGTCGCTACGGCCAGTTTTGGAATCATCTTTTTTGGTCTGAACATTTGCTTCCTCTCTTTCCCGATGGAGAGACCGTACCCCGAGATGAAATACCCCGGAAGAGGGTTCGCAATATTTCGGGACAAAAAAGAGATTCATTCTTCCCCCCATCACTTCATCGGCGGAAACGCGCTATGTTCGGCTGCGTGGTTTTGGACGCACTTCGCTTCACCGGCCGCGTTCTGGGCGAGCTCGGCCGGATGGCCTGGTCGAGTGTCTCTGCGGGTACCGACGGGATCCCGCGTTCGGTCGGGGCGATCAACGTCGCGTGGATCAACGACGTGCTCTCGGAACACTTCCCCGGAGCGTCCGTCGCCGACATGGAGATTCTCGGCGGGGACTCCGGGACCACGGAGCGGTGTCGCATCGGGCTCGTCTATGCACCGGGCGCTCGGCCAGCGGGGGCCCCAGATTCGATCTTCGTGAAGCTTCGTCCTCCCGGGCTCACGGAGCGCTTGTTCGGAAACATCCTGGCGTTGGGTCCCAATGAGGTTGGGTTCTACCGGGACATTGCTGGCGATGTGCCGGTGCGAGCTCCCGAGTGCTACTGCGCACGCGATGGCGGCGGCGAGTTCGTTTTGGTTCTCGAAGATCTCGCCTCCAAAGGCGCCCAGTTTCGGACTATCGCCGACCCGATCTCGCTGGATGAAGCCAAGGCGGTCGTCGCCGCTCTCGCTCGACTGCACGCTTCGTTCTGGGAACCTCCCCGTCTCGCCGTTCGCTTCCCCTGGCTGAGAAGCCCCGACCACAATCCGAACGCTGCCATCGAGCGATTTCTGTGCGCGAGCGCGCATCGACCGACCCTTGCACGCTTTCCACACCTCTTACCCGAGTCGCTAAGGCGCGGCGCTCATCAGATTCACAAGAAGCGCAAAGCGCTCGAACGCTACTGGGCCGACGGCCCGCTCACACTGATTCACGGCGATCCTCACCTCGGCAACCTGTACTTCGTCGACGCGGAGCCCGGCTTCTTCGACTGGCAGGTCTTGCAACGCCATCAGGGCATTCGAGACGTGGCGTATTTCTCAGTCCTCTCGCTCGATACCGAAACCCGAAGAGCCCATGAGAGAGATCTGGTCCGCCTGTACCAGGAGACCCTCCGAGATGGCGGCGTACCGAACCACGACCTCGACCGCGACAAGGCATGGGAGCACTACCGCAGCTTTTCGCTTTACGCCTACCTCGGCACGTCCGTCACGACGTCGATGTCGGACCTGCAACCTAGGTACATCGCGGAGCTCGGTCTGAAACGGGCGGCAACCGCGGTCGATGACCTCGACGCCCTCGCGCTCCTCGAAGCGCTCTAGCATTCTGCCGCAGAATCCGTATCGAAACACGAGGTTCGCTGAACACGGAAGAGCTGGGTTCGTACAGTTGCGACCGAGCGGTTCTTGCTGGGGGTGTGATGGGAACGGTTCCGCTCCTGCTACGCATGAAAGAGGATCCCGCTGCCCTTCCCGAGCTGTCGGAGCATGTGGGGGCTTCAATTCGAACCAACAATGAATCGGTGATCGGCGTGATTACACCGGATCGCGCGCAGGACTTTTCATCCGGGGTAACGATCAATTCGATCCTCCAGACCGACGCGCATGGCGAGAGCCCTCTTCGCGTTCTTACGGCAGCCGATTCGCTGGCTACGTGCCCTGGCGGTTCGGGACCATGCGAAACAATCGCTCATTCTTCTCTATATGCGTTCGCTCGAGGGAACGCTTCGCC
>JBGUEF010000049.1:0-14956 GCA_041821485.1 Deltaproteobacteria bacterium | reverse complement strand
TTGGCCTCCCCGAAGATCCGCGGGAGCAGCAATTGCACCGCGTAGCTACTCACGATGAAGTAGCCCTTCGCGCCGGCAATCGACACCAGGCCGCGCCCGGCTCGGCGCGCGTCTTCTGAGGAATTCACCGCGGCCGGTTGTGCCGCCACCGGTCGTTATGGTCAAGGGTTGACTTGGATTGGTGCATGACGCCAACTACGCCCCAGTGAAGCTGATGTTCTTCCAGTCGAGGCGGGGGGCCTACGGCCGCTTGATCTCGGCAGCGGGCGTGCTGACCGCCGTGGTGCTCGCTGGGGCCACCGCGTATTTCGTAGTTGGGGAAGGCAGATGGTCGTGGTTCGACTGCTTCTACATGACGATCATCACGCTCTCGACCGTCGGCTTCGCCGAAACGCTCGAGGGCATGAACGAGATGCCCGAAGCCCGGGCGGTGACCATCAGCTTGATCATCCTGGGCAGCGGCACGCTGCTTTATTTCATTTCTAGTCTCACTGCTTTGATCGTAGAAGGTGATTTGCAGGGGATTCTGAGGCGTCGGAGTATGCAACGAGCGATCGACAAACTGAATCAGCACGTCATTGTCTGCGGCATTGGCACCACGGGGTGGCATATCGCGACCGAGCTCCGCGCCGTGGCGGTTCCCTTCGTGGTTCTCGACACCGACCGGAGCAGGCTCGAAGAGCTCAGCCAGGAGTTCAACGACGCGCTGCTCTACGTCATCGGCGATGCGACGGACGACCACGTCCTCGAGCTGGCCGGCATCGAACGCGCGCGCGGCGTGATTTCAGCGCTCAATGACGACAAGGCCAATCTCTTCGTGACGATCAGCGCTCGGGCCCTCAACCCAACCGCGCGAATCGTTGCCAAGTCGATCGAACCGTCCACCGAAGCCAAGCTCCGCCGAGCAGGCGCCGATTCGGTGGTTGCGCCGAACTACATTGGCGGCGTTCGGCTCTTTAGCGAGATGGTCAGCCCCAAGGCCGCTGCTTTCCTCGACCGAATCGTTCAATTCGGGAGCGGCATCAGCGTGGGCCTCGAGGCGATCGACGTTCCCGCCGGTAGCCCGCTTGTCGGCCAACGTCTCGCCGAGACCGATATCCGGGCGGCGGGGGCCCTCGTCGTAGCCGTCCACCGGTCCGACGGGGACTACGTCTACAACCCCGGTAGCGAGCATCTACTCGAGGCCGGGGACTCGTTGATCGTCTTGGCGGACTCCGAAGACATCGCCGCGCTCCGGCAAACCATCGCCGGCTGAGCAGCAGGATTTCGGCTCGGTTCCAGCCGAAGATTTCACCAGCGATTTCTGGCCTCGGAGGACCTTGACGGCCTCCTACGCGTGGTTAGGTTAGCTCAACTCCGATAGCAGCTCGGAGGCAAAAGGAGACAAGAAAACATGGGAAAGATTATCGGCATCGACCTCGGGACGACCAACTCTGTCGTCGCGGTGATGGAGGGCAAGGACCCGAAGGTCATCGTCAATGAGGAGGGTGACCGGATTACACCGTCGGTGGTGGCATGGGACGACCAGGGCGAGGTCCTCGTCGGCCAGATCGCCAAGCGGCAGTCCATCACCAACCCCGAAGGCACCGTCTACTCGACCAAGCGTTTCATGGGCCACCGTTACGACGAGCTCGGCGACGACGCCACGCGCATGCCCTATCAGGTCATTCAGCGTGAAAACGGCGATGCGGGTTTCGAGGTTCGAGGCAAGAAGCTTTCCCCGCCGGAGGTTTCCGCGCAGGTGCTTCGCAAGCTGAAGAAGGCCGCGGAGAACTACCTAGGCGAGCCAGTGACCGAAGCGGTCATCACCGTGCCCGCGTACTTCAACGACTCTCAGCGCCAGGCCACCAAGGACGCCGGCAAGATTGCTGGGCTCGAGGTGAAGCGAATCGTCAATGAGCCGACGGCGGCTGCCTTGGCGTACGGCCTCGACAAGACCGAAGACCATCTCATTGCTGTCTACGACTTCGGTGGGGGCACGTTCGACGTTTCGATCCTCGAGGTGGGCGACAAGGTCGTCGACGTCGTGAGCACGAACGGTGACACACACCTCGGCGGCGACGATATCGACCAGCGGGTCATCGAGTACCTCGTGTCCGAGTTCAAGAAGGACACCGGAATCGATGTCGGCGCGGACAAGATGGTCCTGCAGCGCCTCAAGGACGCAGCAGAAAAGGCGAAGATCGAGCTCAGCACCAAGCTGGAGACCACGGTCAACCTGCCGTTCCTCACGGCCGACGCCGCTGGCCCGAAGCATCTCAACATCCGGATCACCCGAGCCAAGCTCGAGTCGATGATCGACGATCTGGTCCAGCGAACCCTCGAGCCCTGCAAGAAGGCGCTTTCCGATGCCGGAAAGACTGCCGCGGATATCTCCGAGGTCGTGTTGGTCGGCGGCTCGACCCGTATTCCGGTCGTGCAGGAGACCATGACCAAGTTCTTCGGCAAAGAGCCCCACAAGGGCGTCAACCCCGATGAGGTCGTTGCGCTCGGTGCAGCCATTCAGGCAGGCGTGCTCTCGGGCGACGTGCAGGACATGGTCTTGCTGGACGTCACGCCGCTCAGCTTGGGCGTCGAGACGCTCGGCGGAGTCATGACGGCGCTCATTTCGAGGAACACCACCATCCCGAGCCGCAAGGAAGAGGTGTTCTCGACCGCCGAGGACAGCCAGACGAAGGTCGAGATTCACGTCCTTCAGGGCGAGCGTGCCGAGGCGAGCAACAACCGCACCTTGGGCCGCTTCCACCTCGAAGGGATCATGCCGGCGCCACGCGGCATCCCGAAAATCAAGGTCATCTTCGACATCGACGCCAACGGAATTCTGTCGGTGACGGCAAAGGACGAGGCGACCGGCAAGGACCAGAAGGTCACGATCACCTCAAACAGTGGTCTCTCCGACGACGAGATCGACAACATGGTGCAGGATGCGGCTTCCCACGAGGACGAGGACCGCAAGCGGCGCGAGCAGGTCGAGGCCCGCAACAAGGCGGACCAGCTCGCCTACGGTGTCGAGAAGGCGTTGGAAGAGGTCAAGGACAAGCTTCCGGCCGACAAGGTCGCCGACGTCGAAGGCAAGGTGAAGTCGCTCCGCGATGCCATTGAAGCCAACGACACCGCCGCGATGGCCTCTCACAGTGAGGCCCTCGAGGCGGCCATGAAGGAAATCGCTGAGGCTGCGTACAGCGCCGCTGCGACGGCCACCGACGGCGCCCCGGGCGAAGCGGCAGCAGCGGGCGCTTCCGAGGAGGCCGGTAAAGGCGACGACGACGTCATTGATGCCGAGTTCGAAGAAGGCGACTAACTCCGGTTCGACACCCCCCGAACAGCCCCGCCCGGCCTAGCGCCGCGCGGGGTTTTTCATTGTGCTTGCCCCAATCCCCCCAACCCCTATGTAATGGGGACAGCCGCCCGGAATCGGGGGCTTCATTCCTATGCCGGCACTCGATATTCCTTTCTTCGGCACTCTGGTGCTGTCTCTCATACTCATCAGCGCGTCGTACACGATGGCGGTGGCGATGGGCGCGGGCCAGGGACGACCCCACCTGCTCCCCTCGGCTCGCTGGGGCACGTACGCAACATGCGCGCTCGTCCTCGTCGCGGTCTGCGTGTTGGCCTATGCGTTTCAGGTCCACGACTTCCGCATTCGGTACGTCGCTCGTTACAGCGACCGGTCGATGCCTTGGTGGTATTTGATCTCGTCCCTTTGGGGCGGTCAGGACGGCTCGCTCCTGTGGTGGGCGTTCCTGCTGTCGGGTTACACCTTCTTCGCGACGCGATGGCTTCGCGGCCGGCACATCGAGCTGCAGCCCTGGATCCTCGCCACCTTGATGAGCATCCTGATCTTTTTCGTGATCTTGATGCTGTTCGCGGCCAACCCGTTCGCCACATACATTCGGACGACCCCCGGTGACGGCGAAGGCCTCAACCCACTGCTTCAGAACTACTGGATGGCGATCCATCCGCCGAGCCTCTACATGGGGTTCGTCGGCTGGTCGGTGCCCTTCGCGATCTTGATCGCGGCCCTGATCACGGGCCGTCTAGGCAATGAGTGGGTTCGCGCGGCGCGTCTTTGGTCGATGATCGCCTGGACGTTCTTGTCGCTTGGCCTGCTGCTTGGCTGTCTCTGGTCGTACGAAGAGCTCGGCTGGGGCGGCTACTGGGCTTGGGACCCGGTCGAAAACGCCTCGTTCCTGCCCTGGCTTGTGGGCACCGCCTATTTGCACTCCGTCCTGATTCAGGAGCGGCGGCACATGATGAGGGTGTGGAACGTCTTTCTCCTGGCGCTCACGTTCTTCCTCACCATTTTCGGCACCTTCCTGACCCGCTCGGGCCTCATCGCGAGCGTGCACTCCTTCGCCCGATCGGACATCGGGCAGTACTTCGTTTGGTACATGGGCTTTCTGATCATCGGTATCGCGGCCTTGATCATTTGGCGGCTTCCTAAGCTCAAGGCCGAGAACGAAATCGAGTCGCTCATGAGCCGCGAATTCGCTTTCCTGCTCAACAACTGGGTGTTGTTGGGCATGATGATGTTCGTGCTGATTGCGACGACCTTCCCGTTGCTCAGCGAGTGGGTACGCGGCGAGGAGGTCACCGTCGGCCCCGGCTTCTACAACAAGTGGATGGCACCGCTTGGCCTCGTGCTCCTGTTCTTAGCGGGGCTCGGGCCATTGGTCGCGTGGCGCAAAGCAACCGGGTCCAAGCTGCTGCGGGCGATGGCCTTCCCTATTGGCGTTGGCGTGTCCGTCGCGGTGCTGCAGATTCTCTTCGGCGCCCGCTTCGGGTACCCACCCGTCATCGAGCCCACGGAGATCTACGACACGACGACCGGCACCGTCCTCGCCTGGCTCTCCGCTGTGGCGCCCCTCGTGTCGTTTGCCACCTGCGCGTTCGTGCTTGCGAGCGTCGGCCAAGAATTCTGGCGCGGCATGCGGGTTCGCATGCGGAAGGGAGAGAACGCGGGTACCGCGCTCCTTCGCCTCACGTCCAAGGGCCGACGTCGCTACGGCGGGTACATCGTTCATATCGGAATCGTGTTCATGTACATCGGCTTCACAGGCGCGGCCTACGATATCGAGCAAGAGAGCGCGCTTCGTCCTGGCGAGACGATGTCAATCGGCCAGCACACGGTGCGCTACGACCAGCCCCGCATGGAGGCCGACCCGAACAAGCGCATGATCTTCACGGACATGACGCTCATTGACGATTCGGGGAACGAAGACGGCCAAGTCGCCCCGGCCAAGTTCATCTATCGAACGCACCCGCAGATGCCGACGACGGAAGTGGCGATTCGCAGCCGTCCCGCCGAAGACGTTTACGTAATCATGAGCACCGTCGATCCTTCCACGCGCCGCGGAACGTTCCGGGTGATCATTCGGCCGCTGGTCGCGTGGATTTGGTTCGGCGGCATCGTGCTGCTGCTAGGAGCGATTCTTGGCATGTGGCCCACCGGACGCGAGATGCTTCGCGAAGAGGTGGCGCGACCCCGGCGCTTCCGCTTCTCGCCCGCCACCGCGGTGGTCGCCTTGGCGATCGTGGTCGCGACGATGATGGCGTGGGCAGGCGTCGCCTCCGCGCAAAATGATAGTAGCAGCTCGCTTCATGCCGGTTCGGTCGTCATTAACGACCCGGTCGAGCGGCAACTCTTTGGACGCCTGCTGTGCCAATGCGGTGATTGCGCGAGACTGCCGCTCGACACCTGCGCGTGCGGCTGGGCCGACGACAAGCGTGTGGAGATTCGGAGTCTGCTCGCCGCCGGTGAAGAACCAACGAAGATTCAGGAATCGTACAGAGCGCAATACGGGGCAAAGGCACTTGCGATCCCCTCGGACAAAGGGTTGGACCGCGCGCTCTGGGCTGTCCCTGTGGCAGCGATGGTCTTTGCGGTCGGCTTCATCGTCATGATGGGGCGACGATGGCAGCGACGCGGAGTCGCGGCGCACACCGCGGCGACAGCGGCAGCGAGCCCTGCTGCGCTCCAATACGACTCACGCCTCGACGAAGAGCTCGATCGTCTGGAGGACAGCTGATGGGCGATTTCCTCCCCTGGCTGTTCATCATCGTGGCGTCTGCGGCCATGGTCGCGGGGCTCGTCAGCCTGTGGCTTAGTCTGAGCTTGGCGCTTTCGGACGAGGTCCTGGGTGGCGCGCGCGCGGCGCTCATTAGCGATGCACGCCTAACGTTGCTCGCCGAAAAGGAAGCGCTGCTTCAGGAGATCCGCGACGTCTCGTTCGAGCACGATGCGGACAAAATTTCAGACAGCGACTTCGAAGAACTCAACGAGAAGCTCCGCGCACAGGCCCGGCAGCTTCTTCACGAGCTGGACGCGGGTGTCGAGTCCTTTAGAGGTGAAGCCGAGGCCCTGATCGCCGAGCGGCTCGCAGACGAGGCCTAATGCGAATCCCAGCTCTCATCAGCCTACTGCTGTGGGCTCCATCGATGGTATCAGCGCAGCAGGATCAGACCATCGTCAATCGTGTGACGGGCAATGTGCCCGACCTGGTCACCTCGGTGGTCGACCCCGAGCTCCCTGCCGGGACGATCGCGATCGAGGTCGTGGACGAAGCCGGGGCGGCCGTGGCCAAACAGGCCGTGCGCCTCGGTATCATGGAGCAGTCGGGTGGGCGCGACAGCAAAGCCTGCGTCACCGACGAGAAGGGCACGTGTTCGTTCGACACCCTGCTGACGGACACGAAGCACTCGTATCGAGTCAACGTGCCCTACAACGGAGCGCGATACAGCTGCACGCCCTTCCGGCTCGATTCCGAGAAGGGGCAGCGGGTTCGTGTGGTCCGCCTGCCGACGACGACCGACAACCGGCGTGTCTTTCAGGTGCTGGGCCGCACGATGATCGAGTTTCGAGATGAGCGCGCCCACATTCAGCAGGAAGCGCGACTGACGAATCTGGGCGAGGCGACATACGTGTTCCCCGAGGGGGGAATGTCGATTCCACTGCCGAACGGGTTCAAGGCGTTCAACTCGATGGAGATCATGACGGACCAGCGTCTGGCCGCCACCGACGAAGGCCTCGACATCAGCGGTTCGATCCCGCCCGGACGGGTCGACCTGATGTGGACATATGACATCCCGGCGGCTGGCACGTCGATGATGATCGAGCAGCCGGTGCCCTTTTCCACCATGGAGTACCAGGTCATCAGCGACTACGTCGACGGCATGAGCATGGAGGTCGAGGGCTTTCAGGTGGCGCGGGTGCACGAGGGCGGCGACCGGCGCTTCCTGGTCGCCGGCATGATGCGGCGGCCCGGCGAGCCGCCCGTCGGTCCCCTGCGGATTCACATCCGGGGCATTCCCGGGGGCGGTCCGCTCCCGTATTTGGCGGCTGCGATCGCCGCGATCTTCGTGTTCCTGGGGGTTTGGCTTCTTTTTCGTCCCCTGGACCGGACGGCGATCATGGTCAGGGTCAGAGAGGATCGCCGCGCCGAGCTGCTCGACGACATCGCTTCCTTGGAAAGCCAGCATCGGGCCGAAGCGATCGGGCCGAGTTTTTACGAGCACCGTCGGCGGGAATTGACCGATGAGCTTGCAATCGTGCTTCGCATGCAAAGCGAGGCCACCGGCCAGTGACTCGGGTCATTGATCCCGGGCGCAAGGCCGCGTATGTTCGCGCCGCCCATCGCGGCTAGGAGAAGAGGGGAGCCATGGCAGAAGGCCTGAATCGTGTGATGCTAATTGGGAATCTGGGTGCTGACCCGGAGCTCAAATACACTCAGAACGGGCAAGGCGTGCTGCGCCTGCGCCTGGCGACGACCGAGTCCTACATGAACCGCGCAGGCGAGCGTCAACAACGCACGGACTGGCACACGGTCATCGTTTGGGGCAAGCGTGGCGAAGCCCTCAACAACATCCTTTCCAAAGGCCGCAGCATCTGCGCCGAGGGCCGCATCCAGTACCGCCAATGGGAAGACAAAGACGGCAACAAGCGCAACTCGACCGAGATCGTTGCAACGAACATCGTCCTCCTGGGCAGCGGCCGCGGCCGCGACTCCGGAGCCCCCGGTGAATTTGGCGGTGGCGGCGGCGGCGGTGGCGGCGGCGGCGGCGGCGGCGGTGGCGACAGCAGCGCCCCCCCCGCCGACGACTTCGGCGACGACGACATCCCATTTTAGGGCACTCGGCGACTCAGGGCTGTTGGACTGGGGGCGGCGCGGGCGCTTCGAGTTGCTGGGCGTGTTCGTGAGCGAGGGCGGCTTCTAGGGCAGCCTTCTCGGCTCGCTTTTGTTCTTTTGCTTCCCGGGAGAGGCGCGCCTTTTCGGAAATGTATGCCGCGGCTGCCGCTACGACGATCGCGACCTCCAAGGCGATGGCCACCCCCGTGTACACATCTGGTTTGGCGCCTTGAACCATCGCCAGGATGCGGCCTCCCGCAAGACCAGCGGCGCAGACGACGAAGGTGAGGGCCGCGGCTAACCTCAGGCGTTGGAATGCGGCGCCGAAAAGGGCAAACGCGCCGAGCGCAGACCAAAGCCCCACGTTGACCGCAATAGACTCGATGTACAGTGCGCCGCGGGGATGGTCGGTGAGCCCCATCCAATCCGGCATGATTGTGCCTGCGAAGAGACAGAGCAGACCCCAGCCAATGGAGCCGACCCCGAGAAGGAAGAGCACGTTGCGCGCCATGCGATCAACATACCGCCGTTCGCGTTTCAAAGAAAGTTAGTCCAATCTTCTGGTGTGCCGAAGGTTCGCGCCGATGTACTGCTGACCCAGCGGGGTCTCGCCCCTTCGCGGGCGCGGGCCCAGGCGCTAATTCTCGCGGGCAAGGTCTTCACCGAAGGCCGACGAGTGGAGAAAAGCGGCGAGGCGCTCGACCAAGATGCTCCGCTCGACGTGAGGGAGCCCGATCACCCGTATGTTTCACGGGGCGGTGTCAAGCTCGAAGGCGCGCTCGACGCGTTCGGGTATGACCCGTCCGGCAAGACGGTCGCTGATTTCGGGGCATCCACTGGTGGTTTCACCGATTGCTTGCTTCAACGCGGCGCCACGAAGGTGTTCGCGATCGACGTTGGCTACGGGCAGCTGCACAACAAGCTTCGGCAAGATGAGCGTGTCGTAGGAATGGAACGCACCAACGCCCGCCATCTGAAACGAAGCGACCTTCCAGAAACACTCGACCTCGTGGTCATCGATGCGTCGTTCATCGGCCTCGAGAAGCTTCTTCCAGCCGCGCACGCACTCCTGAGCACGAACGGCGAGGTTATCGCGCTCGTCAAACCGCAATTTCAGGTCGGCCAAGACAAGGTGGGCAAGGGCGGTGTGGTCCGCGATCCTGAGCTTCGGCGAGAAGCCATCGACAGTCTCGTTGCGGATGCCGAGAAACTTGGCTTGGACCTGGTCGCCCAAGCGGACAGCGTGATCACCGGGCCGAAGGGCAATCAGGAGACGTTCATTTGGCTTCGTCGGTCGGTGGCGCCACACGCTCCATGAGCCCCGGCCTGACCGGCATCCACCCCTGATCGACCTTGCTCTTTCGAACCTTGACCCACCAGACCTGCTCGCACGCAGCCGGATGTTCTTCGCTCAACCCCTCGAACGTGTCGTCGAGCGTGCATGGAGTCCAGCCGGGACCGTCCTCCGTCCCCACCATGCATAGCCCGCGCGAATTGTAGAACAAGAAGCTCCCGACCTCGCCCTCTCTGACGGCCAGGTATGTGCGCTCCACCTCGATGCCCTGGTCCCAGGCTTTGCGCTTTACGTACAGATCGCGCTTGGCCACGAGGCGTCGTGGCTTTTGGACGAACACTTCGCTGTCTTCGACGCTGATTAGGTCGCCCTTCTTCCAGGTCACGGTTGCCGTGACGAAGGCAGCGTGCGTGGGCTTCAGCTTGAGCTTCATCTTCTGGTACGTGTCGCCCCAGCGAAGATCGCGGAAGTCGGCCGGGTAGGGCCAACTGTGCTTCACGACCGCATTGAGCTTCACATCGTGATCGCAGCCGGTCGCCTGCCCTACGGACGAGGCGCTCGAGGTGGCGCGGGAGGTATCGCCCTTCTTGCAGCCGCCTGCGGCAATAGCGACGACCAGGATCAGAGTGGAAATCAGAAAGGCGCGCATGATGAAAGCTGGTTCCCGGGGGTGGATTCGAACCACCATTCACAGGTCCAAAGCCTGTTGTCCTGCCCTTAGACGACCCGGGAGCGAATCTCCTCATAACACGCATGCGCGCCCCCTCAAGGTTCGGCCGTCCCGGGTTGCGGCAGGGGCGCCAATAATGCGATACCCAGGCCAGTCGACCGGCTAGGGAGCGTTTTCGTGAGCGACAATCAGAAATACCCCGAGTGGTTCCTTTGGTTCATGGAGCACGGCGTCCGTGTTCTGATCTTGCTCGCGATCGCATTCATGGCCTTCGTGTACTCCCGCAGCCGAACGAACACCGAGGAGCGGCTTCACGCGATCGAAGACACGGTGAAATTCGAGCCCCCGCGCTCCTACGCCGCTCCGAACCTCGACGATTACGCGGCCGCGGATGTCTCGGTTCGGTCGCTACCGGTCCATCAGGCCGCCTACGTTCCCGTCTACTCACACATCTACTACGATGGTGGTCGACCTTATCTTCTCGAAACCACGCTGAGCGTTCGAAATGTGGATCCAAAGCGGCCGGTCTACGTGAGCGCTGTCGAGTACTACGACACCAATGGAAAGCTCTCGAAGAAGCAAGTGGATCGCTTGATCAAGCTCGACCCGCTGCAAACGATCGAGTTTCTGGTCGAGCGGCATGACGTCGCTGGTGGCTCCGGCGCGAACTTCATCGTCGAGTGGCATGCCGGCTCTGGCGAGACCCACGCGCCCCTCATCGAAGCCGTCATGGTGGGTCGCTCCGGGACCAATGCGATCTCATTCGTGCGCAAGAGCGAACCCTTGCCGCAGTGGATGTCGGACTAGGCAGCTTGGGTCAGTTCACCTGGCGGACCGGTGGTGGCAGGTAAAGCGGGTCCAATGCTTCGGGCTTGGGCAGGTACATGCGGAACTGAAGCGAGAAGGGACCACTGGGCGCGGGAAGCCAGTTGCTGGCCTTCTTCTGCCCGGGCGACTCGTGCTGAATGTAGAGCGTTAGCGAGCCGTCCTCGCCGTACTGCAGTTTGCTGCGATCGCCGATCGAGTACCGGTTGATCGGGTTGGCGACCATCAGCTGGTCTGGGAGGCTGTACGTCGTCATCGACCAGAACGCGTCGACCTGGGGCAATTCATCCTTCTCGAAACGCATCACGTAGCGGTCGTTCGCTCCGTCGAACGGATCGTCCGAAGCATCGCTGTTGCCGACCGGGTAGTACGCTTCGATCGCGTCGTTGCCATAGAGTCCGATCATCGCCGCGAGAGCGCGAACCAGGTACTTGGAACGCATGATCTCGCCGGGCCCGAAAATTCCGTCGATTCCTGTCCAGCCGTGATCCACACGGACGGTGACGCCTTGCAGGTCGCCCGGGGTGTTGGCCGCTCTGCTGAGCTTCACCATCCCTTGGCCGACGCCCGCGTCGATGGCGTCACGCAGCTCCGGGGGCAAAGCGAGCGAAGCGGAGAGTGCGCCTGGGCGAATCCCGATCCTCGCGAACCGGCTCATGACCTCTTTTTCTTCGGGCACCACCGCAACCTGCATCAGAAGAAAATTGAGCAGGTCGATGAAGCCAGCGGACTTGGCCTTACTGGGATCGTAGGCCGGGAAAGTGATCCCAGCGGCCACGGGAACTCGCGAGCGGCCGAGGAACACGTTCATCGCAGTGAGACGGTACTGCTTTTGAAGTTCCACGACAGAGGCCACGTCCTCGGGCCCGTCTACCTCGGTTCGAATGATGCAGTAGACGAAGTCGCTCTCGCTGCGGAAGACTGCTTTGGCGTCACCTGGCTGGGTGCCTTCCCATTGCGGCCCCGCAACCACGTAGTTTCCAGCCTCCGTGCCGGTCGCGCGCGTCCCGATGTATCCGAAGTTGTGTGTGAACATGTCGACCAGCTGCACCGAGTAGTAGCGATCCGCGATTTCGGGGACGGTGATGACCACGGGTTGTGCTCGGAGATCCAGCCAGGCGAAGGAATACATCGTGTCGTTGTTGGGGCGAACGATGTCCTTGAACTCCGGGCCGAGAAGCTCGGTCCTGTGCGCAATCTCGTTGAACGGAGCGCCATACCCAGGCGCGTTCCTATCGATGGCCTGGACGTACATCGTCCGGTAGTTCTCCATCATCGGAAACGCGTAGATGTAAGCCTCTTCGGCAATCGCGCTCGCCTCTTTGGGCGTCGGCCCCTCCGCCGCAGTTTGTGAAGAAGGCGTCGAGCCGTCTTTGGCGCACGCAGAGACGACTAGGGACGCGGCGATCGCAAGGGGCCAGATGAGTTGAATCATGCCGCTACTGTAGTCCACCGCCGAGCGTTTGTGGAAGTGGGGCGTTACGGTGGGGAATGCCTCTGGGGGCGCCGAAGTTGACGGGGATTTCCCGGGTCGACACTCTGCAAGCCGTGGACAGCGCCTCGATGCCGCGGTCGCGTGGGGTGGATCGCGTCTTGCTGACCGTAGCGCTAGCTGCGCACGCGCTCGCTTGGCTGTTCGCGACTCGGCCGGTCGCGCTCGACCCCGACCCGATGAACCTCGCGTACGGCATGTACCGGTTCGACATCACCCATTTCAATCCGCACGCACCCGGATATCTCGTCTACGTCTGGACCTTGAAGGCCGTTCATCTGGTGACCGGAGGAGGCGCGACGCTCGTGGAGCGCTTCGCAACCGTGCAACTCGTGGCGTTGTTGTTCGCGCTGGCCGCGATCTTCATGGTGTACGCTGCCGCTCGCCGGCTGAAGCTGGCGGATGGTGCCGCCGGCTGGGCAGCCCTGGTGATCGCACTCCACCCGATCCTGCTGTTTCACTCGGTGGATGCACAGACCCACACTTCCGAGGCGTTCGCATCGGCTCTGTTGTTGTGGGGCTCGATCTTCTACCGGGAGCGGCCCGGTTGGCGGCGAGCACTCTGGCTCGGGCTCTTTCTCGCGTTTGGCTCGGCCCTTCGGCCTTCGTTCATCCTCTTCGGCCTTCCGATCATCCTCTGGACGGTCGGGTTTCGACGATTCGCGGACCTCTTGGTCGCCGGCCTTGCCAGCATCGTCGGCGCGATCGCTTGGATCGTTCCGACGGTCCACGCTTCCGGCGGCTGGGAGATATGGCGAACCGCGACACGCGGCCTGGTGCACCAGGCTTCGTGCTAACCTCGAGTCCATTCTCCGATACGGCGGTCGCGTCGTTGGTTTGGGCCAATCAGCTGTCCCTGGCGCTCTGGACCTTCGAGGCCATCGTCCCGCTTCTCGTCGCCTGGGCAGTCGTTCGCGTAGGCCCGTGCGACCAGCAGTCGCCGTTCACTCAGGGCCCAGACGAGCGATGGCTCCGGGGGGTGATCGCGATCGGCGGCACCTGCGCCGTTCTCTATTATGCGACCACTTTCATTTCCGAGCCCGGTTACCTTGCCGCGCTGTTGCCTCCGGTCGCGCTTTACGTCGGAGCGTTGACCGGCGGAACGAAGGGAGCGCGGCCGGCGGCCTACGCGGTAGCCGCAGTGCTCCTTTGCTGGGCGATCCCCGCCCTCCCAAACATCCTCAAGGCGCCGTCGGTGGCAGAGTGGGAGCGCCGCACCGATCTGGCAACGGCCTACGCCGCACACGTCGAAGGCTCGCTTCCGCAGGAAGGTCGTTACCTGGCCGTGGTGGGTCATCCAGACATCACCGTGGGACGCCAGCTTCCGATGCTGAGCCCGAGGGTGGACACCTTGCTCGTCCGTGATGGACGCCGCCCCTGGATTGCTCAGACCTCGCTGACCTATGTGACCAAAGATGATGCGACGCCGATTCCCGAGGCGTTCGGCCTACCGGGAGCCGGGGCTTCGACGGCGACTTCCCGCGAGTACGCAGGGCTCTATTTTGACGGTTCGCTGGCGCCCCACTTCCAGGCTCAAATCGCTCAACGTTCCACGTGCCCAGTCAAGCGCGCAGTGGATGTGACCGAGACGGTGCTACTGCCAGTCCGTTGCTTGCAGGGCGCTACGGTGGCGCTCGATGAGCTAGAGTTACGCCTCGGCGTCCCGGGAGCGCCCGCGCGTTGAGTAGAGCTTGGCCGAAGGAAAGGCCAGGGCGAACACAACGAACATACAAACGGCGATCGTGATTAAAACCCTGGGATCGTCGCCGAAATTCGCCGTCGCGATTGTTGCCGCCGCGCCAATGTTGCGCGCGGTCGTGATGAGCCCGAGGGTCACCTTGCCCTTCTGTCCACCAGGGCCGAGGAGGTATCCGACCCCAAAGGCCGCGAGCGTGAGGACGATGGCTGAGGTGATCGCACCTTTCCCAATCATGCCGAAGAGCGCGTCCCGATGAAGCACCAGGGCGAGCACCAGGAAGAGAGCGAGAGAAAGGTTGACGACGATGTTTGCCGGCCTGTGCAGCTTCGCGGCCGCGCGGTCGCTGACGTGCCGAATGCCCAATCCGATGACCAGCGGCACGAACATCTGGAGGAGGAGCGGTCTGGCGATCTCCCAGACTCCGATTTCGGTGCCAGGGACCAGGAAGGGCAGCACGAACGGCATGTAGAGGATCGTGAGCACCGTCAGGAGCATGGTCGCCGCGATCGAATTCGGGACGTCGCCCCCGGCTACGTTGACGAGCTTGGGTGTGTACGGCGCGCCAGCGGCAAACCCGTACAGAAGCACGCCGATCATGTATGGCCGCTCGAGCGGGAACGCGATGCTCATTCCGTAGACGATGAGCGGCGTGACGATCAGATTCGCAATCAAAGCCCGCGCCACGACGGGAGCGTTCCTGAGTGGCCTCAAGACCTGCTCCAAGGTCACCTCGAGCCCAGCGGTGAAGAGGACGCCCGCGATGAAGAGCGCAATGGAGACGTTCAGGATAATTTCGAGGGTCTCGGCCATGTGTCGACCGGAGGGTTTGTAACACCGGCGCTGGAGACAG